>CAZJMZ010000023.1:0-14400 GCA_964547115.1 uncultured Anaerolinea sp.
AAAAAAGCGATCAATGCTTATATTCTTCGATATGACATCTTGCGAAAACAAACCAGTTGGATCTACTCTATTTATCGGATTTGCCTTAGCATAAAGGTATAGATTTGTTTCCGCACCTGATGGATCTGCTGTAATAAATCTCCCCGCGCCGCTTGCGTAGAAGCGTGAGCGCAAATAGGTCAACTGCGTGGAATCCCCAAAATATACATCGGTATACCCATGCCATAGCATTGCTCCCCACATTGCGTATTACTCTCCTTCTGAAATCAACTTCGCCGAAAGAACCGTCGGGCATTATGGTGAAAGAGAAGATCAATAAATACAAAAGCGGCTGCCACTCAAAATGGCAACCGCTTTTATTACTCCACTTTCACTTCGCCGGGTTCTTCGGTGAGCTTGAGGCCGCGCAGGGCTTCCTCCACGCTGGTGCCTTCGCCGCGGCGCATTCCGGCGGCGGGGGTGCCGCAGTACGGGCAGATATTCCACGGCAGTTCCATCAACTTGTTGCAGTTCTCGCAACTCTTCTTTAGTTTGGTATGGCAGTTCGGGCACACCTGCCAATCGTCCTTTACGCGGCGCTCACAGCCCGGGCACAGCGGCAGGTCTTCAAGCGCCTGCAACAGGGCTTCTTCTTCCAGCGTGCGCTGGTATTCCTCTTCGAGCGTGCGCTGCGGGCGCAGAATGAGATACACCAGAATGCCCGGCAGGTTCAACACCGCGGCCAACAGCGTGGCGAGCGTCTGCACCAGCGAATCGCGTGAACGGGTGCGAATGTCGCGGTACGTCCAGATCACCAGCGAGATCCACAACGCCGCGAGGAACGCCGCACCGAAACCGGTCAACACCAGGATCAAACTGCTCATCAGGGAGGGGTCAAGGGTCATTGGCTGTATTGTATCCTATTTCTTTAATGGGCTCCCGGCGTAAGTAAAGCGAGCAGCCACAGAGTGCACAGAGCCCTTTGAGAGCGCGTGTCTCAGTCTCATTTTCTCTGTGGGCTCTGTGGCAAAGTCGACCTGCTGCAAGCGTCGTACTTCACCTTTACGGCGTCTCATGATGAAAGTTCCACTCACCATCGCCCTGGTCGGCATACGAGTTCGCACCGATCACCTGGTAGAACGTGATGCCCGGCTTGAGCGGGATGGGCAGCCCGGTGGCATCGGTCAGCGATAACGGTTGATTGACGTACGCCCGCGTCCAACGTGCCACGATGCCTGTTCCATCACGAAAGACATACGCTTCGCCCGAGCCGCTCAGGTCCATGTGATAGACCTCATCCTCCTCCTGAAACGGATTGTAGAAGGTGTGATAGGTGAGGATCACCACCACATTGGCGGCATGCACCTGCTGGTTCGTCACCCGGTCGATCAAGGGGGCATACTTCTCTTCGCGCCCGTTGCGAATATCGCCGGTCTCTTGAAAGCGCAGGTACTCGCCGCTGGCGGGATCATATTGCCAATAGTGATAATCATAAGTCGAGTAATACGTGCGGATGAAGGTGCCCGGCACGCTCCCGGCGCCGGGCGTGTAATCGGCGTTGAACAGGTCACGGCGGAAGGATGGCGCATCACTGGGCAGGTCGTACTTGTCGATGCACGGCTGCCACAGATTCATGCGGAAGTAGGAGTTGTTGTACACCTCCACGTTCGCTTCGCGTTCGGGCAACAACTCGAACGGCGGGCACGGCCCATACTCAGTAGAGCGCAACGTGGGCACCACCAAAAAATCGGCAAAGTCGGTGGTGCGAAAATATTCCAGCACGCGCTTATCGGCATACTTGAACACGATGAACGATTGGTACATGCGCTGGATGTTCTCATCGAAGAAGCGGCCGGAGCGCACCGGTCCCACCCATTCAGAATTGTTGCCATAGAATACCGCCACGAACCGCGACAAGCCCGCTTCGATGTAATACTCAAAGACCTGGTCGGCCAGCGTCAACCCCGATTGCGGGCGCACATACCGCGGAAAGTTCGCCACTTTGATCGCCACCGGGCGGCGTTGCTCGAGCGCGGCATCGCTGAATGGCAACCCGGTCAACGGGTTGATGGGCACAGGCACAACGAATTCCGTGGGTGTGGCAGTCGGTTCGAGGGTGGGCGGCGGGAGCGGAGTCACTGTCGGCAGGGCAACAGGCGTGGGCGCCGAATCAGCATACAGGGCGTCTGAGGCGTTTGTCCCGGCGGGTTGAAAAGGCGTCGGCGAGGGAATCCCGATGGCCGAGACAGCTTGCGGTTGAGTCCCGCATCCGGTTGTCAGCAGCAACAGGCTCAGGCACAGGGCGTGGAAAGGTCGCATATGCGCGAATTGTACAATGAGAATGTGACGTAAACCCACTGCGCTCGAATTGCAACGTCATTGTAGGGCGGGGCTGACAAAAACAAAAGCGGCGCGCGCCTGGCAAGTTCTTCATCATCCGCCTTGCAAAACCCATCTTTCAAACCTGATACAATTAACACACATGTTCATCCTGGTCACTACGGCACTTTTGTTTCTCACCGCGATCATTCTGCTGGTTTTGCGCTTCACCCTGGGGGAATATCGTTATGCATGGCTGATCGCAGCCAGTGGTGCGCTGTTCGCATGGTTGAGCGTGTTCCTCTGGCAGTTCGGCATGCCGGTGCAATTGCAGCTCCCGGCCTGGCAACCGACGGGACTGTTCCCGCAAGGGCCTTTCTTTGTCGCTGATGGCATTGCCTGGGCGCTGGCTTTGAGCATGGTCACGTTGTGCCTGGCGGTCATCATCACGGCTGTGGTGCGTGAAAATTTCCCCTACCCTCTGAGTTGGGTCGGCGTATTATTTTTGAGCGGCTTCGGCGTGCTGGCCGTCACTGCCGACAATCCATTAACCCTGGTGCTGCTGTGGGCCGCCATCGACCTGGTGGACGTAGCGACACAACTCCGTACGGTCGAAAAACCGCAGTTCAGCGAGCGCGTGGTCATTTCGTTCGCCTGGCGCATGAGCGGCCTTTTGATGTTGCTCTGGGCAGACATGGTCAGTGTTGCGAATGGCATCGTGCTTGATTTTCGCAATGCCCCGCCGCAGGTCGGGCTGTACTTCATACTCGCTGCTGCATTACGGCTGGGCGTCCTGCCCTTGCATTTGCCCTATGCCGGTGAGTCGGCCATCCGGCGCGGCTTTGGCACCGGCTTGCGTCTGATCTCGGCAGGTTCGAGCCTGGTGTTGCTGGCGCGCATCCCGACCGGTAGCCTCGAATCGCCGTGGGCGCCGTGGTTGATGCTGGCACTGACCTTCACCGCCCTGTACGGCGGCTGGATGTGGTTGCGTGCGCCCGATGAGTTGACCGGTCGTCCATATTGGTTGATCGGGATGGGGTCGCTGGCCCTCACGGCAGCCTTGCGCGCCAACCCGGTCGGCGCTGCCGCCTGGACCATGGCCCTGTTGTTGCCCGGTGGCGCGCTCTTTCTGGCTTCAGCCCAGGTGCGCTGGCTCGAACGCACGCTACTACTGAGTCTTTGGGCGGTTTCCGCTCTGCCATTTTCGCTCACAGCCACCGGCTGGCAAAGTACCGGCAACCGCTTTTGGTATTTCCTGCCGCTATTGGTCATCGCACATGCCATGCTCATCGCAGGGCTGTACCGCCACATCCAACGTTCGTCCATGCGCAAGCCGTTCGATAACCAGACCAACTGGGCACGCAACGTCTACCCCATCGGCATCCTGTTGGTACTGGTCACCATCGTTGGATTAACTCTTTTCGGCTGGGATGGGGCCTTGCGCCTCGGCAATTGGATCGCCGGACTCAGCGCTTCGCTGCTCAGCCTGGGCCTGCTCTGGCTCACCCCGCGCCTGCGCATCTTGAACCCGGTCCGCGCCCACTGGGTGCAACCCTCCAACCCGGGCTGGCTCGAACGTTTTTATGAATTAAGCTGGGGGCTGTACCGTCAACTGACCCGGCTGGGACAAGCCCTCTCCGGTCTGCTCGAGGGCGAAAGCGGCATCATGTGGACGTTGCTCTTCCTGGCCTTGTTCATCACCCTTTTCTCGCAAGGACGCCCCTAACCCATGACTCTGCTTGCCTGGTTCGCTTTGGCACTCGTGACCGTCACCTCCGTAGGGTTATTGCTCGCCCGTGATTGGCGCTGGCTCATCAGCCTGCTTGCTACGCAATACTTCGGCATGCTCATCCTCACCCTGCTCCACTGGCCGCTCAGCATGGCGGCCGTCAAGGTGGTGGCTGGCTGGATGAGCGCCGCCATCCTTGGCATGACCCGCTCCGGCCTGCCCACAGAAGACCGGGCTGAGCGTTCCAATACCCTGCCCCGCGGACGGCTCTTCCGCTTATTCGCGGCGGGCGTGGTGCTGGTCATCGTGCTGGCCGTCACCCCGCGTGTGGATGCCATCATGGCCAATGCCGGCTTCGCCGCCACCGCCGGAGGCTTAATGCTTGTGGGCATGGGCCTGTTGCATCTGGGCGTGAGCAACCACATCCTGCGCGTGACACTCGGCCTGATCACAACCCTTTCGGGCTTCGAGATCCTCTACGCGACTGTAGAAAGTTCGATCCTGGTGGCAGCCTTGCTGGCGGTTATCAACCTCGGGCTGGCCATGGTCGGGTCATACCTGCTCATCGCTGCGAACACCGAACAGGAGACGTTCGAGTCGCTATGAACGCCCCCACGATCTGGATCGTTGCGCCCGCCTTTGCCGCGTTATTGTTATTCGCGGTGCGCAGTCAACGCGTCTTGAGCATCCTCGGCGGGGTGACCGCCGCCCTGCTCGCCGTGGCGGGGCAATTCGTCCCCATCGGCGAAGCATTTTTGCTCGGCACCTTTTCGGTCAAGATCGACCCGACGCTGGCGGTCTTTGGGCGTGTGCTGCGTATCCAACCCTCCGAAGGTCCGTTGCTGGCGATCATTTATGGCGCAACGGCGTTATGGTTCTTCGGGGCCGAAGCCTCCGGCGCGGCGCGGCGCCTCGTGCCGCACGGCCTGCTGATGACCGTCTTGATGGTCGCTGCCATCGCTGTCGAGCCATTCCTGTTTGCCGCGCTGTTCATCGAACTGGCCGTGCTGGTCGCCATTCCGATGCTGAGCCCCATCGACCAACGACCCGGGCGCGGTGTGGTGCGCTTCCTCATTTATCAAACGCTGGCCATGCCGTTCATTCTGCTTTCGGGCTGGCTGCTGGCGGGCGTCGAATCCAGCCCGGGTGATGTGGGGCTGGCAGCGCAATCCGCCTCCATGCTGGGGCTGGGCTTCGCCTTCCTGCTGGCGATCTTCCCGCTCTATAACTGGATTCCACTGTTGCTCGAAGAGACCCCGCCGTTCATCGTGGGCTTTCTGCTCTGGTTGCTGCCCACCGTCACGATCATCTTTGGCGCCGGGTTTCTGGACCGCTACTCCTGGTTGCGGACCTCACCGAATACCGCCTCAGCCCTGCAGTTCGCCGGGTTGGTGATGCTGGTGACAGGCGGCTTGTGGGCTGCCACCCAACGCCATTTGGGTCGCAGCCTCGCTTATGGAACGGTCGCCGAGATCGGTTTCTCGATCCTGGCGCTCAGTTTGAACACGCGCATCGGCATCCCCATTTTGTTTCTGCTGCTTCCGGCGCGCGCCTTGAGTCTGGCGGTCTGGTCGCTGGCACTAACGGTGCTTTCGAAGCATGCCGGGTCGCTGCGCCTTGGCGCTGTGCGCGGGGCGCTGCGTCGCTTCCCGGTGGCGGGCACGGCGTTGATCCTGGCTTCGCTTTCGATCGCCACCTTTCCCCTGCTGGCGGGCTTCCCCGGGCGGCTGGCGTTATGGGAGAACATTGCCCGCCTCTCGCTGCCTGCAGCCTTATGGATGGGCCTGGGGATCGCAGGGCTGTTACTGGGCAATTTCCGCACGCTGGCGGCCTTGAGCATGGCCGATGAGTACACGGTCTGGGAGGTGGGCGAGGATTGGCTGCAAGGACTGATGCTCGGGCTGGGCGTGATCGGGCTCGTCATCCTGGGGTTGTTCCCGCAGTTGGTGCAAAACTTCCTGCTTAACCTGCCGGCCATGTTCGAGCATTTGGGGCAGTGAATCGGCCGCTGACAGCGAACCATCATCAGGCGGTATAATCACCCACCAGCAAGAGTTTCCGCCGGAGGACCCATGGATTTTGAACAGATCGTCAAACGCCTGCAGTGGCTGGACGAAGAACACCGCAAAGATAAAGCCGCCATCATCGCGCTCGAGGAGCGTCTGGCCGCCTTTGAGGGGAATATCGACGCCGTCAAATTGCAGATCAAACCGCTCGACGGCAAGATCGCCAACGCCTTATCGTCGAACGCGCGCATCGACCAGTTCGAAGCGCTGGTGGCCAAACAACGCGAGGATGTCCGCAAGGCGCTCGATGAACTCGAAAAGAAATTCCAAAAACGCGAGCAGGATATCACCAAACAGCACACCAAGGACATCGAACCTTTTCACAAAGAGATCGATGAGATCAAACAGGCGCTCAAAGATATTCCGCCCCTGCAACGTGATCTGAAGGCCCGCGTCACTGAAGAAGACCGCCTGCGCCAGGAGATCAAGGTGCTGCGCCCGCCCATCGACGATGCCATGAAAGCCGTGGACGATGTGGCCCGCGTGCAGCGCACCTACGAAGAGAATCGCAAACAGGATATCAAACGCGTGGCCGACCTGCAAGGCGAACTCGCCGCGTTGCGCTCGCGGATCGATGAGGTGCGCTCCAAATCAGACCTGAGCGCCGACAGCTTCAAAGTGCTTGATGGCCGCATCAACGAGGTCATCATCTCCGAGAATGAACGGCGCGCAGCCCAGTCGGCCTTCATCGAAAAACAGACCGTGGCCCAACTTGACCGTGAACGCGCCTATAAGGAATGGCAGGATAAATACAACGAGTTCCAGAAACAAATGAAGATCCTCGATACGCAAACCGCCGCGCTCGAGGACACCCTGCGCTCCGCCAAAAAGGCCCAGGAAACCTACAACGAACTCAACACCAAGCTCGAACGCCGCATCAACGAAGTGACCGAAATGCAGCGTCTCGCCGAGGAACGCCTGCGGCAGGAATGGGTCACCTTCAAAGCCGACGACCAGAAACGCTGGACCGGCTACACCCTCTCACAGGATGAAGGCGCCAAGGATGTGCGCCGCATCATCGGCAAAATCGAAGAACGCATCGACCCGCTGTACGAATCCATCCAGACCGTGCAAGACCAGGTCCAGCAGACCACCGATGTCACTGAGCAGCAATTGCAGGAACTGATGAACGTGGCGCATACCTGGCTCTCGGCCTACGAGCGCATCATGGGTCACGGTAAAACCACCACCAAACGAACCAGGAAATCCGCATCCTGATCTTTTGATCGCTACCAGCAGGCGCGGATCACACAACTCCCTTTTGTGTATCCGCGCCTTTGCGTTGAGGCAACTCCATGCGTGTTATTGGTACAGCAGGCCACGTCGACCACGGCAAATCCACGCTCATTGCGGCGCTCACCGGAACCCATCCTGACCGGCTCAAGGAAGAGCAGGCCCGCGAAATGACCATCGAGTTGGGCTTTGGCTGGCTCACCCTCCCCAACGGTGAGGAAGTGGGCATCGTGGACGTGCCCGGCCATCGCGATTTCATCGAGAACATGCTTTCAGGCATTGGGGGTATCGATGCCGCCCTGCTGGTCATCGCCGCCGACGAAGGCGTGATGCCGCAGACCCGCGAACACCTCGCCATTCTGGACCTGCTCCAGATCCCCGCCGGATTAATTGTTTTGACGAAGACCGATCTCGCTTCAGACCCAGCCTGGCTTGCCCTCGTGGAAACAGACATTCGCCTGGCTGTCAGCGGGACCGTGCTCAAAGACGCGCCGATCATCCGCATCTCAGCGAAGGCCCGCACCGGCCTCAACGAACTCATCACCCACCTGCAAAACCTGTTGACCGCCAAACCCGCCCGCCTCGATCTCTTGCGCCCGCGCCTGCCCATTGACCGTGCCTTTACCATGAGCGGATTTGGCACCGTGGTGACCGGCACCTTGAGCGACGGTCACTTCTCCAGCGGAGACGAAGTGGAACTGCTGCCCTCCGGCATTCGCGGGCGCATCCGTGGATTGCAGACCCACCGCAAAAAAGCCGAGGCCGCCGTCCCCGGCTCACGCACTGCGGTCAACATCTCAGGCGTGGATCTCGACCAGGTGCGGCGCGGCGATGTGCTCGCCCACCCGGGTCAATATCAAGCCACACGCCGGGTCGATGCGCAACTGCGTCTGTTGCCCGATATCAATGCCCCCGTACTGCACGGCGCGGAGGTCAAATTCTTCACCGGCGCGAGTGAAACTGTTGCCACGGTGCGGCTGCTCGGCACAGAAACGCTCCACCCCGGCGAAACCGGTTGGGTGCAATTGGAGTTACGCCAACCTGTAGTGACCGTGCGCGGTGACCGGTACATCATCCGCAGGCCTTCACCCGGCGAAACCCTGGGCGGCGGCATCGTGGTGGACCACCAGCCGAAAGGCCGGCACAAACGCTTCGATGGGGCGATTTTACAATCCTTGCAGGCATTGGCAAAAGGTTCGCCCGCCGAGATCCTGTTCGAGGCTGCGCTGGGCGCAGAGATCGCCAGTTTAAAAGAGGTCATCACCCGCTCACGGCTCGAAACCGAGGCCGGCCAGTCCGCCATCCGTGAATTGTTGGCAACCGGCACCCTGGTCTCTCTCGATCTGGAAGCGCCCCAACCCGGGCCTGACTCGCTGGTGGCAGCCCTGCCAGTCTGGCAGGCGTATGCAGACCGCGTCACGCAAATGCTTTCAAGCTATCATCAGGAATATCGCTTACGGCGCGGCATGCCACGGGAGGAATTGAAGAGTCGCTTGAAGATCACGCCGCGCATTTTCAATGCGCTGGTCCGGAAACTGGGGCAAGAACACAGGCTGGAGGAGCAAGGTTCGACCGTATCAAGACCGGGGCATGAGGTCCGCTTCAATGGACAGGAGCAGGCCCGGGTGGAAGGCTTGATGCGTAAGTTCGCGGCGAGTCCCTTCAGCCCGCCGGGAGTCGCTGAATGTAGAGCAGAGGTCGGCGAGGAGGTCCTGAATGCGTTGCTGGAATCCGGTGCGTTGACGGCTGTTGCAGAGGAGGTGCTTTTTCGCACAACGGAATATACGGCAATGACGGAGCGGGTGCGTGCGGTACTGCAAGAGCGCGAGTTAATCACGCTGGCCGAAGTGCGTGATCTCTTCCAGACCAGCCGCAAATACGCCCAGGCATTTTTGGAACATCTTGATAGAATCGGGCTGACGATCCGCGATGGTGATGGAAGAAGGTTGCGAAACCCATGAACACGTTGCTGCGCCTGCTGCGCCCGCCAGTGTTCGCCGATGAACGCCAAACGGAGCAGGCCTATCTGCTCTATATCATTGTATGGGTGCTGGTCTTGGTGCCGGTCCCATATGTGGCTTTTGTTTTAAGCAACGGCGCGGATGATCCGCTGCGGGTCATGGCCCAGGTGGGGTTTGGGGAGGCGGTAAACTTTTTATTGTTGTTCATGATCCGCAAAGGTTGGGTGCAGGCGGCCTCAATGCTGCAAGTCAGCATGTTCTGGCTGTTCTTCACGGTTACTGCATTCACCGGGAGCGGTGTGCAGGGCGAAGCCTATCTGCTTGGGTATGTGCTGGTGATCGCCATTGCGGGCATCCTGCTGGGCGGCAGTGGCGCAGCGATTTTTACCGTGCTTTCGCTGGCTGCCGGCTGGTGGATGGTGCACACGCAGGCACAAGGGTTGGTTGGCAGGGGATCTGTCAGTTCTCCGACAGTGACCTGGATCGTTAGCCTGGTGTTGTTCCCCGTGGGGGCAGTTTTGCAGTATTTGAGTTCACGCGCACTACGCCGGGCATTGGCACGTGCACAAGCCAGTGAGGCGCGTTACAGCAACATCATCGAAAACGCTGAAGAGATCGTCTTCACGTTCAGCCCGGAGGGAAACTTCACTTCAGTCTCTCCCACCTGGGCCCGCCTGCTAGGCCATCAAATCGAGGAGGTCGTCGGCCACAACTTCACCGAGTTCGTCCACCCCGAGGATGTGCCCATTGGCATGGCTGTCATTCAAAACCTGCTGGTTAACGGCACAACGCAAAAAGGGATCGAATATCGGGTGCGTCACAAGGACGGGCGCTGGCGCTGGCATCATTCGGTGGTGGCCACCTTGCGGGATGAAAACAGCACAGCAGTTACGTTCATCGGCATTGCGCAGGATGTGACCGAGCGCCGGGAGAGTGAAGAACGCCTGAAGGCCGAACGCGACCTGCTACAGGTCTTTATCGATAACATTCCCGACAATATTTATTTCAAGGATGTTGAGTCCCGTTTTATCCGCGTGAACCGGGCCCAGGCGGCGTTCCTGAATATCGGCGATCCGAGCGAAGCCATTGGCAAGACCGACATGGATTTTCAAGGCGCCGATTTTGGCCGTCAGTTTCTGGAGGAAGAGCAACGCATCCTGACGACGGGCCAGCCGGTCGTCAACCGGGTGGAATACAACCCCACCACCAACGGCGAACCCCGCTGGCTGGCTGCCACCAAGCAGGTTCTGCGCGACTCGGCCGGTCAGGTCATCGGGCTGATCGGCATCTCACGTGACATCACCGAGCAAAAGCAGGCGGAGGAAAAACTACAGACCATCTTCCTGCAACAGGCTGCCATCCTCAATAACATCCCCGACATGGCCTGGCTCAAAGACCTCGACAGCCGGTATATTGCGGTCAATGAACAGTTTGCGCACACAGCAGGCAAACGCCGCGAGGAGATCATCGGGAAAACAGACCTTGAGATCTGGGATGCTGAATTTGCCACGCTGTACCGCAAGGATGATCAGGAGGTCATCCAAAGCGGCCAGCGCAAGCGCGTGGAGGAACTGCAGGCTGACGGCACTGGCCGCCAGTATTGGGTGGAGACGACCAAAACGCCCATCAAGGACGAAAACGGGCAGGTCATTGGCACCACGGGCATTGCCCGCGACATTTCAGATCGTAAACTGGCGCAGGAATTCGAACGACGTCGTCGTGAGCGCCTCGAAAAGGTCATGCGGCTTGGACAATACGTCACCGTGGTGCATGGCTTGCAAACCACCCTGCAGCGCATCTGGTACAGCGTCCGCAACGAAATAGGCTTTGACCGCCTGGGCATCTACCTCTATGATCGGGAAGCCAATGCCATGCTCGGCACATTCGGCACCGACCACCAGGGCCGCATAACCCAGGAACAGAACCGGGTCATCAGCCTGAACACAGACAGCCCTGAGACCGTGGCTTTCAAAGCAACTTTGAAAGAAGCCAACGGCCTGTATCAGACCCGTGATTACGAACACGAGCACGGCACAGGTTTCGATAATATCATGGCCGGTGTGCGAGACTTTGCCGCTGTCTCGGCCTGGATGGGCGAGATCCCTGCTGCCGTCTTATGCGTAGATAACGCCATTTCAGGCCGACCGATCACCGAGGAGCAGATCGAGACCCTGCGTCTGTTCGCCGGATACGCCGGGCTGGCCATCGAACACGCCCGCCTGAACGATGCCCTACAAAAGGAACTCACCCTCCAGATCAAAGCCGAGCAACGTGAGATCCACCGCCGCGAAACACTGGAAAAAGTATTGGGCTTGGGCAAACGCGTTGCCAAAGTGGCTGACCTGCGCACCACGCTCGAGAACATCTGGCGTGGCGTGCATGACGACCTGGAGTTCGACCGTCTGGCCATCTTCCTTTACAATGTGCAGGATAACGTCATGGACGACACGTTTGGCACCAACGCACAAGGCGAAATGGTGGATTACTTTGGGTTGTCGTTTCCGCTCTTCAGCGATGAAAACGAATCGACCACATTCACACAAGTCCTGAAAAAACCCGATGGCCTGTTCTTCACCCACGATTATTCCGGTGAGAACCGGATTCCTCCCGGCCATGAAATGCATGGTGTGGGTGATTTTGTAGCCGTGGCAGTTTGGGCAGGCGATTCACCTGTGGCCGTCATCTGCGCCGATAATCATCTCAGCCAACGCCCGATCTCCAACGAGCAGCTCGAAGCTCTGCGTCTGTTCAGCGGCTATGCCGGGTTGGCCATCGAGAACGCGCGTCTCAATACCGCGCTGGAAGCCGACCTCACCCGCCGCAAGGCACTCATCGACGAGCTCGAGAACAAGAACGCCGAACTCGAACGCTTTACTTACACAGTCTCGCACGATCTCAAGTCGCCGCTGGTCACCATTTCGGGTTTCCTTGGCTATCTCGAACAGGATGTCCTCTCCGGCAACACCGACCGCCTGCACAGCAGCGTGGCGCGCATCACATCCGCCGCGCATAAAATGCAGGACCTGCTCAACGACCTGCTTGAACTCTCGCGCATTGGCCGCCTCATCAACCCGCCCGAAGATGTGCTCTTTTCTGAGATCGTCCATGAGGCTGTGGACCGGGTACGTGGCAAACTGGATGCGATCAACGCCACGGTGGAAATTCAGCGCGATATGCCGGTCGTGCATGGAGACAAGGTCAGGCTGATCGAAGTGATGCAGAATCTCGTGGAGAATGCCGCGAAATATTCCCAGCCCCAAAAGCGGACGAAGATCGAGATCGGGTCGCAGGCAGATGCCGAAGGGCAGGCACTATTCTACGTCCGTGATAACGGCATCGGCATTGCCCTGGAGTATCACGAGCGCATCTTTGGCCTGTTCAACAAACTCGATCCCCTGGCCGAAGGCACCGGCATCGGCCTGACATTGGTCAAACGGATCATCGAAGTCCACGGCGGGCGAATTTGGGTAGAATCAACACCGGGCGCAGGCGCCACTTTTTATTTCACCCTGCCTGTCCAAGCCCGGGAAATTTAACGCTCCAAGGAGTCAGTATGTGCGGACGCTTCACCCTCACGGTCAACCCGGCAGATTTGCAGGATGCCTTTTCGAACTACACCTTCCCGACGCAATTCGCGCCGCGCTTCAACATTGCGCCATCGCAACCCGTGCTGGCCATCCCCAACAACGACAAGTTCAAAGCCGACTTTTTCATCTGGGGCCTGATTCCCTTATGGGCGAAAGACCCATCCATCGGCAACCGTCTTATCAATGCCCGTGCTGAAACACTCGCCGAGAAACCGTCCTTTCGCGGCAGCTACAAACACAAACGCTGCCTGGTGCTGGCCGATGGCTATTACGAATGGCAGGCCACCGGCGTGAAAAAACCGAAGGTCCCTTACTTCATTCATATGCAAGACCGCCAGCCTTTCGCCATCGCCGGGTTATGGGATACATGGGAAGGCCCGGATGGCTCGAGCCTGCAAACCTGTACGCTCATCACCACCGCGCCCAACGAACTGATGGAACCGATCCACGACCGGATGCCCGCCATCCTGCACCCGCGTGATTACGCCAAATGGCTGGACCCCGCGCCTCAGACTCCCGAGCGCCTGCAAGCACTCCTCAAGCCGTTTCCCGCCGAAAGCATGGCCGCCCACCCCGTCTCGACCCTGGTCAACAAACCTGAGAACGATTCACCTGAACTGGTCGTCCCTGCCTGAGCCCGTGAAACCATTCTGGAATAAGATCACCCATCGTTTTCCCGCGCTGGCCTCACGAGACTATCGCATCTTCCTCATCGGACAACTCATCTCGGTCATCGGCACGTGGGCGCAATCCACGGCCCTGCCGTATCTGGCCTATCGCATCTCAGGCCGTCCCCTCGACCTGGGCATCATTGGCGTTGCCAACACCCTGCCAACCCTGCTGTTTGCCCTGCCTGCGGGCGTACTGGTGGAACGCTGGGACAAACGCAAGACCGTCATGCTCTTCCAGGCGATCATGTCCCTGCAGGCGTTTGGGCTGGCGGCCCTGGCCTTTACGGGCAGCATCCAGATCTGGCATATCGTTGCCCTGGCCTTTTTCTTCGGCTCAGCCGTCGCCATCGAAGTGACCGCCCGCCAGGCCATGTTGATCGAACTCGCGGGCCGTGAAGCCTTGCCCAGCGCCATCGCACTCCAGACCACAGCCTTCAATGTGGGCCGGGTGCTGGGTCCCTTGGGGGCGGCCTGGTTGATCGCCACAACGAACAATGAAGGCAGCGTTTTCCTGGTGAATGGATTGAGTTTCCTGTTCGTCATCGGCGGCCTGCTCATCGCCCAGACACGCTACAAAATGCCGGTGGAAAAGACCGAAAGCCGCGATCTGCGGAATGAGTTCAAAGAAGGGCTGGCATACATTCGGAACAATCCGAGTGTGCTCTCGGTTATTTTGATGGCAGCTCTGGTCGGCTTTTTTGGGATTCCGCTGGTGCAACAACTACCCGCTTTTGCCCGCGATGTGCTTAAGACGGCGTTAGATACTGAAGCCATGGTGGCCACCCGCACCAGCAACCTCTATGCCGCCCAGGGTGTCGGCGCAGTGACAGCCGCTTTGATTGCCGCCTACTTCAG
>CAZJMZ010000023.1:14500-21175 GCA_964547115.1 uncultured Anaerolinea sp.
ACAATCCTTTCCGGCGGCCTGGTATGCCTGCTGGGAATTCTGGTGATTCGGGCAGTTTTCAGGGGCGTAGAGGCTTCGGCGGGTTAAAGTCAGGTTAGCGTCAGACTCGCCCGCTTGACTGAGGGTTTTGTCAACGGTATGATGATTTACGGGTGCCCGGCTTGGGCAGCCACGTGGAGACTTTGAATCAATGGAACATGATAAAGAATCGCGCGGGGTCATTGCACAACTGGTTGATTTCTTGTTGCGGCTGGGCCTCGGTGAGACCATGCTACGTATCAGCACGGTTGTGCTGTCGGTGGTGATGATCGGTGTGGTGGTGTGGCTGGTACGGTCGTTCCAGGCACGGAGCACGCAGGCCGGGGCGGCGGTGGAGGCCCAGGCAACCGAGGCAGTGACCGCCGGAGTCGGAGGCGAAGCCTTCCAGCCGGTCTCGGCCAACAGCTTTGATGGCATCCCACGTGTGGCACAGCCCTTCACCACCATCCCAAACCGTCCGCGGCAGGAGATCGTGAAATACACTGTGCAGGATGGCGATACGGTGTTCGGCATTGCACAACAGTTCGGCCTGACCCCCGAGACAGTACTGTGGGGCAATTACAACCTGTTGCTGGATAACCCACATTCGCTCAAGCCCGGGCAGGACTTGTTGATCCTCCCATCAGATGGTGTGTACTGGCAATGGCTGGCAGAGAACAAAGGCGGCTTGCCCGGTTTTGCAAAATTCTTCGGCGCGAACGTAGATGACATTTTGAACGCGCCCATCAACAAATTGGACCCCGCCACGGTCGGTGACCTGAACAATCCCAATATTCCCGACGGCACCTGGCTGTTCATCCCCGGCGGGCGGCGCGAGTTGATTTCGTGGAGCGCGCCACTCGGCGTGACGCGCGACAACCCCGCCTCGGCGCGGGTGCTCGGCCCCGGTGCCTGCGACCCGGTGGCAGGCGGCGCCGTGGGATATGGCACGTTCGTCTGGCCTGCGCCGCAGCATTATCTTTCGGGGTACGATTTTTCCGGCGTGCATCGCGGTATCGATATTGCCGGGAACACCGGGGAAGCTGTGTTCGCCACTGATGCGGGTGTGATCGTGTATGTGGGTTGGAACAACTATGGCTATGGCAATATGATCATGATCGACCACGGCCAGGGCTTTCAATCGCTCTACGCGCACTTGAGTGCCTTCAACGTCAGTTGTGGCCAGAGCGTGGGTCAGGGCGATGTGATCGGCGCCATCGGCTCTACAGGCAATTCATCAGGCTCGCATTTGCATTTCGAGATCCTTTCGGCGCACGCCAAGATCAACCCGTGGGATGTTCTGCCGCCGCCTTAAGAAGCACTTGCACAAGCCGATACTCTCGGCTATAATCCGCGTCGCTGTGGGCGCATAGCTCAGTTGGTTAGAGCGCTACTATCACACAGTAGAGGCCCGGGGTTCGAGTCCCTGTGCGCCCACCAACAGCAAACCCCTCCCCGCGAGGGGTTTTGTTTTTGAAGCGCGCAAGTTATAAGAAAGTTATAAGAGACTGAAAATCCTGCAGAATCCTGCACTATAATTTTGATACGATGACTACAAGGACCAACGAAGCCTGGCTGGAGGACCTGCGCGCCACCGGTGAAACCCGGAGCATGGCGCTCGAAGACCTGCGCGTGATCATTCAACGCGGTCTGCCCTATGCGCTTTCGCGCTGGCTCTCCCCCGACCAGCCCCAATTCAACGCACTGGTGGACGAAGTGACGCAGGAAACGCTCCTGCGTGTGCTTGACCAACTCAACACCTTCGAAGGCCGCAGTCAGTTCACCACTTGGGTACACAAGATCGCCGTCCGGATCGCCCTGACCGAACTGCGTCGTAAACGCTGGCGGGACTCATCCCTGGACGAAATGGTCGAAAATGAAGACGCTCCACCTCCCCCTGGCCTGCTCGCTGACTCCCAGGCCGGGCCTGAAACTTCAGCCGAGCGCACCGACATGCTTGCCCGCGTCCGCCGTATCATCGAAGAGGAACTCACCGACCGCCAACGTCAGGCTCTGATCCTGCTCGGCGTGCAGGATATGCCCATCGAAGATGCGGCCAAAAAGCTCAAGACCAACCGCAACGCCCTGTATAAACTCCTGCACGATGCCCGCCTGCGCCTGCGCACCCGGCTGGCCCGTGAAGAGATCGCGCCTCACGAAGTACTGTCCCTCTTTGAAGCCCGGTAGTAAGATTAATCAACGGTTAACCGTCCTTGTGCATGTATGAACCTGCGTGACCTGATCAACTCCCTGCGCGTCAAACCCAAGCCCGCCGAGCAACTATCCGATGAGGCGGTGCTGGGTTTTTTACGCGTCCTTGAAACCGTGGACAAGGAAGAAATCACCTGCAACGAACTATACGAACACCTCGACCAGTACGTCGAGCGCGAGGTGGATGCCAAGGACGCAGCCCAGATCATGCCTCTCATGCGCGAACATCTCGACCTATGCCCCGATTGCTGCGAAGAATACGAAGCACTGCTCCACGTGGTCGAAGAATCAGACGCGAAACCCGGAAATTGATTTTCACAGAAAAATAAAAAGCCAGCCTGGCTAGGCTGGCTTTTTTATATCCCATCACCTTTTAATTGATCGAATTGAACGTTTCGCGCACAGCAGGAGCGATCAGCGCAGCCATGCCAAAAACGACCACCGCAATACAGCAGCCAATCACTACCAGGGGCAACAACAGCGCACCTGCCGCCTGCCCCCAGCCAAACTGATTCACAGCCTTCACAGCCAAGACCTCCAAATACAAGACATACAGGCCCAAGCCCAAGCTGACCAACCCAAAACACAGGCCAACGAACGGGATGGCACCCAACAGGGAAAGGACAGCGCTGACAAAGTAGAACGGGGTCAGAACGGCGGCAAACACATACAATAACTGCTCATACGAACCCCGCCCGCCCATCATCTTGGCGATCCACTGCACAACCGCCACCATGACCGCAAACACCGCGACCCCGATCACCGCTCCAATCGGCGCGCCGCAAATTGACGAGATCAGGGTCGCCCCAAACCCCGGGGCCGGAACCTGATCGCCCAGCCCCAATTGCTGGAACGCCTGCCGCATGGAGGCTCCTTGCACTAAAGACACCAGGAAAAAGTTCACCAGCGAGCCAATGAACAGCCACAGATACGCTGTGGTTGCCTTGCCGCTGGCAGAAGCCGCCAACTCGGCAAAGGTCTGCTCGTTTGGTCTGGTTACCGCCTTCATCCAGGTTGCAAACCAGCCAGCCATGCCCGCCGGTTCAGTGGCAGGCGGCAGATTCGATTGTTCGTTCATAAATACCTCCAGGGAAATATAGAATGCTGAAACAATGTAACTTCACCAAGTAAAACCCATCCACGGCAAATTGGTTATCCCCAACATGGGTGAATTTCATGCAGTACAATTGCGCGAATGGAGCTTTCAGAAAAACTTCAAGGCATTCTTGCCACCCTGCCCACCAAGCCTGGTTGCTACCTGTACCACAATAAAGAGGGAGCCATCATCTATGTGGGCAAGGCCATTAACCTAAAGAATCGCGTGCGGTCCTATTTTCACGCCGATGCCAGCCATGATTCCAAAACACGGCGGCTGGTGCGTGAGATCGCCGATATCGAGTGGATCGTTGTCGGGTCGGAGTTGGAAGCGCTCATCCTTGAGATGAACCTCATCAAGAAGCACCGCCCCAAATACAACATTCGGCTCAAGGATGACAAGCGCTACCCCTACATCAAAATCCACTGGGGCGAGCCATATCCCAAAGTCACAGTGACGCGGCAAATGGTGGAAGATGGCTCACGCTATTTCGGTCCCTACACCTCCGCCTGGGCGGTATACCAAACGCTGGATGTGCTCCGCAAGGTCTTCCCCTACCTCACCTGCGACCGTGAGATCACCGGACTCGACAAACGCGCGTGTCTGTACTACGACATCAAGCTGTGCATTGCCCCCTGTATCGGAGCCGCCACCCAGGCCGGATACCGCCAAATGATCTCAGACCTGATGGATTTTCTCAGCGGACACAGCGAAGGCATCGTCACCCGCCTGCAAGCCGACATGCTCAAAGCCTCGGAGGAGATGCGCTTCGAGAAAGCCGCCGCCCTGCGCGACCAATTGAAAGCCATTCAGTCCATCATCGAGCGGCAGAAGATCGTCTTTGCCACCGATTACAAAGACTCAGATGTGCTGGCCATGGCCCGCAGCGACGGCGAAGCCTGTGTGCAGGTCTTCTTCATCCGCGGCGGCAAATTGATCGGCCGGGAGTATTTCATCCTCGAAGGCACCGAAGATGCCGCCGATGCCGAAGTGATGGAACAGTTCATCACCCAGTTCTACACCGAAGCCGCGACCGTTCCCGAGCAGGTGATGCTGCCGCAGGAATTGGAGGAGCGCAAGATCATCGGGCAGTGGTTAAGGTCAAGGCGCGGCGGCGAGAAGGTGGAGTTCTTCGTGCCCAAGGAAGGTCAGCCGCAGGAGCTGGTGAAAATGGCGACCGAAAACGCGACAGAGACGCTCACAGCGTTGAAGGCGCAATGGCAGGCCGATGCCCACAAACAGGAACAATCGCTGGCTGAACTGCAACAAGCCCTGAACCTATCCGCTCCGCCCAACCGCATCGAGTGTTACGATATTTCCAACACGCAAGGGACGGCCATCATCGGCGCGATGGTGGTCTTTACACAAGGTGTGCCCGACAAGAAACTGTACCGCAAGTTCAACATCGAGAGCGTGGTGGGCGCACCGGACGATTTTGCCTCCATGGAGGAAATGCTCACACGACGGTTCCGTCGGTGGCGTTCGGCCCAGGAATCCCAGGAGCAGGTTGGGGCGAAGCAGGATGCGTCCTTTTCCTTTTTGCCAGACCTCATCATCATCGATGGCGGCAAGGGCCAGTTGGGGCGCGCCGTCGAAGTCCTTGAAAAATATGACCTAATGGGCAAAGTCCCGATCGTTGGGCTGGCCAAGCAACAGGAGGAGATCTTCTTCCCACACAAATCCGAATCGCTGTTGCTGCCGCGCCATTCACAGGGATTGTATCTGGTGCAGCGCATCCGCGATGAGGCCCATCGCTATGGCATCACCGCCCATCGCAAGAAACGTCAAAAACTGGGCATGGCATCGATTCTGGATGAGATCCCCGGTATCGGCCCGGCCCGGCGCAAAGCCCTCTTGAAACATTTCGGGTCTGTGGATAAGATTAGGGCCGCCTCGCTTGAGGAACTCAAAGTGGTGGTGCCTGAAGATGCGGCACTTTCCATAAAGGCGAATTTGGAATGAGACAAATCTGGGTTGTGGACGACGACGAAGAAATGAGCCGCGCAGTGAGCCTGATGCTCAAACTGCTGGATTGTGAAGTGACCATTTTCAACAGTGTGCGCACAGCCGCGCAGAACTTTGCCTCGGGCAAGAAACCCGAACTACTGCTGCTGGACTTGAACATGCCGGAAGTTTCCGGGCTGGATATGATCGAGTTCCTGCGGCGGCGCACTGAGACCAAACAATTGCCGATCGTGATGCTCTCTTCTGAAGCCACTGACCTTGTGGTGGACCAGGCGCTGGCCCTCGGCGCGGATGCGTATGTGACCAAGCCGGTCACGATCGAAGAACTGGAAAAGGCGATGGCCAAAGCCTTTTATCAACATTTGGAGCGATGAAATATGACAGTAAAGAAGACAAAACCGGGCAAGCCAGGCAATTACACCGACGCCAGCACAAGGCGCCGTACTCGAACCCTGCAGATCATTTTTGCCCTCTTTTCGATCATTTTGATCCTTTCGATGGTGCTTTCCCTGGTAAGCAACTAGCACACAAGTTTGCACGGCGAACCGCTGGTATAATCCGGCGGCGCGGATCGGGGAACCGCTCATCCCAGAAGACCACCCGGCGGGCAGCCCCGCCTCACGAAGGATTTGTATGCTCGACAAACTCAAAGGGATCGAAGAACGCTACGAACAGATCGGCAGCGAACTACTGGAAGTGGGTTCGAACTATCAACGCGCCGCAGAACTGAACAAGGAGCGCGTGGACCTGGAACCACTCTACCAGAAGGCGCGTGAATACCGTCAGGCGATGAAAAGTTTCGACGAAGCCAAGACCATTCTGGACACCGAAAAGGATCCGGAACTGGTGGCGCTGGCCAAAATGGACCTGGACGATCTGGGACCCAAGATCGAAGCGCTGGAGAAGGTCATCAAGGGTTTACTGGTTCCCAAGGACCCGCGCGACGACAAGAATGTATACGTGGAAATTCGCGCCGGTGCAGGCGGCGATGAGGCCGCCATCTTTGCAGCGGACCTGTTCCGCATGTACACCCGCTACGCGGAAGACAAACGCTGGAAGACGGAGATCATGTCTGAAAGCGCCATTGGCGTGGGCGGATATAAAGAAGTCATCTTCGAGATCAAAGGCCGGGGTGCATACTCCAAGTTGAAGTACGAATCTGGCGTGCACCGTGTGCAGCGCGTGCCCGCCACCGAAGCCCAGGGCCGCATCCACACCTCCACAGCGACGGTGGTGGTGTTGGCCGAAGTGGACGATGTGGAGATCGATATCCCCGATGGCGATATCGAGATCGAAGTCTATCGCTCCTCGGGTGCGGGCGGCCAGAACGTGCAGAAGAACTCCACGGCAGTGCGCCTGACGCACAAACCGACCGGCATCGTCAT
>CAZJMZ010000024.1:0-21078 GCA_964547115.1 uncultured Anaerolinea sp.
AAATCTCCAATTTGTATGCAGGTAGGTTACTACGCAGGCATTAAGGGATGCTGAAATTTACAGCCCCCACTGTATGAATCGTATTAAATTGTCTTGTATGGCTGGAAGAACAGACTAGCCGGAATTTCACTCCGGCTTGGTTTTATTCAGTTCCTGGATGCGCTGGCGCAGTTCGTCCATCGATTTTTCCGAGTCGGTGGCAGTCGGTTTGGGATTGCCGAGGGCGCGCAGGTTCTTGAGAAAGTTCGAATCGCCTTTTTTGAACGAACTGCGCGCGATGAAGAACATGATGACGTTCGAGCCGACGATGATGCCGATGAAGAGTACAGCGAAAAGCAGGGCGCGGTTGGAGTCCATGGCGAGTCCTTTTACGCCTCTCCGAGCAGAATGGGGAGGTGTGACCAATCGGTGAAGACGCCGCTGGCCTCGGCGGTGGGTTCTTCGGTGCCGTAGAGCAGGCTGGCCATGCCCACGTTGAGCGCGGCGCGGGTGGTACGGGGCAGGTCATCGATCATCACGCATTTGCGCGGGTCGGGTTCGTCGGCGAGTTCCTGCGCGATGGCGAACGATTCAGGCATGGGCTTGCAGTACGGCGCGACGGCGTTGATATCGATGATGGTCTCGAAGAGGTCATCGAGTTGCAGGGCGGCGAGCACGCGCCGGGCGTGGTGAACGTCTGCGTTGGTAAAGACCAGCTTCCGGCTGGGGAGCGAAGCGATGATCTCGCGCTGGGTCGGGTTGGGGGTTAGAAAATCCTTGAGCGGCAGGTCATGCACAAAGGCCAGGAAGTCCTCCGTATTCACGTGGTGGCGTTCCTGTAATCCGCGCAGGGTGGTGCCATACATTTTGTAATATTGCTCGCGCAGGAGCGGCACATCGGCTTCAGGGATGCCCATGTGGTCGCGCATGTAGAGATTCATGCGTTCTTTGATGGCGCGCCATAACCCGGACGAGGCCGGGTAGAGGGTGTCATCGAGGTCGAAGAATAGGGTTGTAAAGCGCATGGGGCAGATTATACCCGTGGTCTGCGGCGCGCTTTTGGGGCGCACTGGGTATAATCGTGCCATGCCCATTCGTTTATTAGCTCCTGAAGTTGCATCGCAGATCGCCGCTGGGGAGGTGATCGAACGCCCCGCCTCCGTAGTCAAAGAATTGCTGGAAAATTCGCTCGATGCCGGCGCACGGACGGTCAATATCACCATTGAAGAAGCTGGGCGCAAATTGATCGAGATCGCGGATGATGGTTCGGGCATCGCGGCGGATGAGCTGGACCTGGCGGTCTCGCGTCATGCGACCTCGAAGCTGGTCCGCTCCGAGGACCTTTTTTCCATCTCCACGCTGGGATTCCGCGGTGAGGCCCTGGCTTCGATCGGTTCCGTCTCGCGGATGACCATCACTTCGCGTACGAAGAAAGAAAAGGAAGGCGCACGCTTGAAAGTGGAGGGCGGCAAGTCTGGCAGGTTGACGAAGATCGGCGCTCCGGTCGGAACCACCATCCGCGTGGAAGACCTGTTCTACAACGTCCCGGCCCGTTTGAAATTCCTGAAGACCGATGTGACCGAGCGTCGCGCCATCGACTCACTGGTGACGCGCTATGCGCTGGCTTATCCCGATAAACGCTTCAAATTATCCGAAGGTAAGAGCGTTGCCCTGCAAACTGCGGGCGATGGTGACCGGCGTTCTATCCTAGCCGCTTTGTATGGTGTGGATGTGGCAAAGCAAATGCTGGAAGTGTTGGCCGAGGAAGAGGGCTTTCGCCTGACGGGTTTTGTCAGCCCGGTTTCGCTGACGCGCTCGAACCGCAAAGAGATCACGTTCTTTATCAATGGGCGTTGGGTGCAGGAGGTGGCCTTGACCACCGCGCTGTTGCAGGCCTATCACACCCTACTGATGGTGGGACGTTATCCGCTCACGGCGTTGTTCCTGGAAATGGACCCGCAGGATGTGGATGTGAACGTGCATCCCGCCAAGGCGGAGGTGCGCTTTAAGAGTCAGGACAAGGTCTTTAGTTTTGTCCAGCGTGCGGTGCGCAAGGCCTTGCTGGCCTATTCGCCCGTGCCGAACGTGGCGCCAAGCCTGTGGGGGACGACCCGCACAGCGCCTTCCACTGAATCAAGATCCTCTGTCGGGCTGGATTGGGCGATCGGGCATGATGAGATGCCTGTGAGCAGTGACTATGGCGCAGGGAACAGCGAGCCGGTATCCCTTGCTGGCGCGCAGCCCGCAGAACGCAGCGCACAAACCACGTTCGAACGCATTCCGCTCATGCGTCTCATCGGTCAGATCGGCGGCACGTATCTCGTTGCCGAAGGGCCCGACGGGTTGTATCTCATCGACCAGCATGCCGCGCATGAGCGCGTGTTGTTCGAGAAACTGATGGCGCAACATGAGATCAACAAGATTCCCGCCCAGTCCTTGTTGACGCCTGCCGTTGTGACCGTCCCGCCGCAGGCCGCAAAGTTGATCCTGGCGCAGTTGCCATTCCTGCAGCACTTCGGCTTCGATGTGGAGGACTTCGGCGCGAACACCTTCCGTGTGCGCGCCATCCCCGTGCTGTTCGCGGGCAGCGATCCTGGTGTGGCATTGCGCGCCCTCGTGGAAGATTTCGAAGAGGATGAAGCGCCGTTACAGAATGAGATCGAAAAGAAACTGGCCGCACGCGTGTGCAAGCGCATGGCGGTCAAGGCCGGGCAGGCGCTCTCCGCTGATGAACAGCGCGCCCTGCTCACTGATCTCGAAGCCTGCGATTCACCGCGCACTTGTCCGCATGGGCGGCCCACGATGATCCATCTCTCGGTCGATATGCTCGAACGTCAATTCGGGAGGCGTGGTGCTCGCTAATCGTGACGAACTCATCGCCCTGTTCGCGGAATATGGGCTTGCCTCGTTTGTGCAAACCACCAGCACGCTGGTGGTGTTGATCAGCGAAGGCGGCAAGTTATTAAATTGGAACCCCGCTTTCGACTCCATCAAGACAGCCCTGCATGATGCCATCCACCTGCGGGATTTTCTCTCCCTCTCCAGTCGGACGCTGTTCGACCTGCTGCTTTCCACTGTGACCCATGACCGCATCAAGACTCATGGAGAGCTGGATCTTGGCCAGGGGAATCAACTCGGCAGTTATACCTGTTTCCTCTACCCAGCCTCGGCCGGGCGCGTGCTCTTTGTGGCCGAGCCTTCACATGCCGCCTCCGATCTCGAAGCGCTGACCGAGCAATTGCAAAAGACCCGTCAATCGCTGGAGCGCAAGGAAGCTGAATTGCAAGCGGTGCTGGCGCAATCCCAGGAAGTCACCACCATCGATACGCTGACCGCCCTGCCCAACCGGCGGCAGGTGCTGGTGGAATTGCAGGAGGCAGCCGCCTTCTCGGAGCGTTACGGCACGCCGCTCTCCGTCTTGCTGCTGGATATCGACCATTTCAAGAATTTGAACGATACGCATGGTCATGCGGCGGGTGATGAAGTCCTGCGTTATCTGGCGAATCTGATGCGGCGCTTTGTTCATCCGCCTGAAGTGGTCGGGCGGTGTGGCGGGGAGGAGTTCCTGATCCTTTTACCACATCACACCCTGCGCTCTGCGGCTGAGCAGGCTGAACGGTTATGCCAGCAGGTGCGCGAATTGCATGTGCCTGTGCAGGCCGTCGATCTGTCCATTACATTGAGCATCGGTCTGGCAGAGTTCAACCCGGCGCTGGGTGATTGGCAGGTGCTCTTTGATCGTGCGGTCCGGGCGTTGACCAAGGCCAAGGCGGGTGGCCGCGATCGTTGGGTCGTTACCGATGAATAAGAAAAGGCGTAACGTTCAATACGTTACGCCTTTGTGTTTCTAACCGAGGGGGATTAGTTTTCGCTTTTCGGCATGGCCCGCGGCCCGCGCGGCATGTGGATGGTGAACGATGTGCCCACTCCCATTTTGCTTTTTACCTCGATCCGTCCGTTGTGGCCCTGCACGATCTGTTTGCAGATGGACAGCCCCAACCCGGTGCCGGAGGCCTTGCCCTCGTGTTCACGGACGCGATAGAACTTGGTGAACAGGTGCGGCAGAGAATCTTCGGGAATGCCCAGGCCGGTATCCTGCACGGTCATGGAGATCTCGGTCTCGGTGAAGGTGCCGGTGACGATCACTGAGCCGTTGGGACGGTTGTATTTGATGGCATTGCTCAGCAGGTTCAACAAGACCTGCTTGACTTTGTCGCGGTCGGCTTCGAGCAGGGGCATATCGTGCGGCACATCCACACGCACCTGGATGTTGGTCTCCTGGGCCTTGGTCATCATTACGTCACGCACCTCGTACAGCAGGTCGGCGGCGGAGAAGCGCGTCTTGCGGAATTGCACGCGTCCTGATTCCAGACGGGCCAGGTCGAGGAACGAGGAGGCCAGTGAGTTGAGACGCAGGGTCTCGTTATGGATGTTGTTGACGATCTGGCTGCGCTGTTCCTGTGACATTTCCGGGCGCAACAGGAGATAGGTGGCGGTGCTGAGTGAGGCCAGGGGGGTGCGCAGTTCATGCACGAATTCGGCGATCAGGTCCGATTGCTGGAACAAGCGCGCATTTTCAATGGCAACCGCTGCCTGAGCGCCCAGCACGGTGAGCATGGATTCGTCCGGGTCGGTGAATTTGCCGCGTTTTTTGTTGACCACTTCGAGCACGCCCACGATCTTGTTCTTGGTAATGAGCGGGATGCCCAGCAGAGATTTGGTGGAGAAGCCGATATTGTTATCCACTTCGCTGAAGATGCGTTCGTCCTTGATGGCGTCGTCGATGCGCACCGATTTGCGGTTGAGCACGATCCAGCCGGCGATGCTTTTGTCGAGCGGGACAATGAGTCCGCGCATGGTGGGCTCATCGATGTTGGTGGCAACTTGAAAGTAGAGTTGGCGCGCGGTGTCGTCATAGAGCAGGATCGAGGCCGCCTCGGCGTGGGTGATGTCGGCGGCGGCGCGGACGATGTCATCCAGCAGGGTATCAAGGTCAAGTGTGGATGCCAGGTCGCGGGAAATTTCGATCAGGCGCAGGTAGCTATCGAGGGTCTTGGTTTTGATCTCAGCCATGGATTGCTCGCTTTATGATTTGGGGGAGGATCGCGGCGACGTTTTCGGTGATGACAATGTCGGCCCGCACGTTCATGTATGTGGGTGTGTTGTTGATGATGATCAGGTGGGCGCCACGGTCAATGGCCTGCAGGGGCAGCCCTGCCACCGGCAACACTTCCAACGATGACCCGGCGACCAGCATCAGGTCGCAGTGTCTGGCCGATCGTTGAGCAGCCTGCCAGGCGGTGACCGGCAGCTGTTCCCCGAATAGGATCACATTGGGTTTCAAGACTGCATTGCAGGTGGCGCAGTGGGGGATGACGCCGTTTACGATGAACTCTTCCAGAAAGGCCGCGGCGGGATATTGATGATAACACCGGGTACAGGAGAGTGTCTGGAGTGTGCCATGCATTTCGATCACATGGCTCGACCCGGCCTTTTGGTGCAGGCCATCGATGTTTTGGGTGAGAATGGAGACCTGATGCCCCATCTGCTCGAACTCAGCCAGTGCCTGATGGGCTGGGTTGGGGTCGGCGTAAAAGATCTGCCCGGCCAGCGGGCGAAACCATTGAAAGAACCGTTCCGGTGCCGTGCGGAAGGTGCTTAACGAAGCGACCTCCATGGGTTCATCTTTTGACCATAGCCCTGAACCTTCAGAACGAAAATCAGGAATGCCCGAGGGCGTGGAAACGCCCGCCCCGGTCAACACCACCAGACGTTGCGAACTGCGGAACAACTCCGCTGCGTCCTCAAGAGCCGTCTCAGTGGTGGAGGGCAGGGTCATCGCGGTAGGGACTCCTGTTCGGCAATGTGATCGACCAGTTTGCCCACCTGGCGGGCTGTCAGGCTGTCTGGTTGGCAGAGGATGGCGGGGGTTTGCAAGCGGGTGGCTTGGGCAAATAGTTCGGGGGCTGGCGTCAGGGTGCCCAAGATCTCATAATCGAGTTTTGTTTGCACCTGGCTGGATGGCAGGTTGGTATCGGTGCGGGCGCGGTTATTCAGTACCGCGTGGATCTTCTTTTTGTTGACGCCCAGCGAGGCAATGTCATCGATCAATACCCGGGTGTGAGAGATGATATTAGGGGTACCTTCGAGCACCACCAGCAGGTCATCGCAGCCGGGCAGGATCTTTTGAGCGAAGGGTTGAATACCGATCCCCAGGTCAAGGATCACAAAACGCGCCATGTCTGTCAGGCGGCTTAGAATGGTTTCGTAGTTCGAGGTCTGGTTGATCAAGTGCATATCGCGCGGGCGATCTGAAGCCAGCAGAAATTTCAACCCTGACCCGTGATGGAACAGTACTTCTCGCACACGGTCGCGGTTCAACTCAGAGGCCTTGGTGGCGCTGAGCAAATCCACCAACCCGTTGGAGGCGTTGGCCCCCAACTCCAGGGCCAGCGCGCCTTGCCCTGGCAACATCTCTGCGACGATCACATCACTCTTGGAACGGTTTAACAACCCCGCCGCCAGATTAACAGCCAGGCTGGTGACGCCCAAACCACCGCGCGCAGCCAGTACACCTACGATATAGCCGGATTGTCCGCCACGGCTGACCGGGCTGGAAACCTGCTTCTCCTTCACCCTTCCCAGCAGGGTCTTGACCCGCGCCTGCAACTCAGACGGATGCGTGGGCTTCGTCAGATAATCGCTGACCCCGGCCTCGAAACCAACCACCTTATCGTCCAGTTGTGACTTGGCCGTGAACATCAGAATGGGCGTATTGAGCGTGGCTGGGTTGGCGCGCAAACGCTTGGTGACCTCATACCCGTCCATGTCCGGCATCATCACATCGAGCAGGATCAGGTCTGGGTTTTCTTCGAATGCTTTATCCAGCCCTTGTTGTCCGTTAGTCGCTGCGCTGATCTGATAGCCCTGGCGCTGCAGCATCAGGCCGACTAGGCGCAGGGTATCGAGGTCATCATCAACGATCAGAATTTTTTCACTCATGAGCGACGGTTCCTTAATGGTATATGGAAGTCTAGCATAAAGCCGCCTTGAGGGCAAGCCAAAAGCCTTCCTTGTAAGTATGCTATAATGACCAACGCACTTGGGGATGACAGGCTTCGACGGGAGAGGCTGGTCCCGAAATGCGAGCCGAGCGGCGCCGACCTCGTTAACTCAGCGCAAAAAATCAAGTGCCAATCGCACTTCATACGCTGCTATGCCCCTCGCCGCCTAAGGTGAGCACATAACAGTCGGTCTCCTTTGATGAGGCCGCGTCCGCCGGCACCTCCCTCCGCTGGGTGACGGACCGGGCGAGACAATGGCGGAGTGCCACGCCCGACGCCGTTAAGTGCGTGAAAGATCAACGGCTGGTCGCAGAGAGTTCTAGCCGGGCGAGACCTCTGCGATGACGAACCTCGACCGGCTACGCTCGTAGATTTTCGGAGGTCGAATCTTTCGGACGCGAGTTCGATTCTCGCCATCTCCACCATTCAAAGTTCGGTCAGCAGAGATAACCTGTTGACCGAATGCTTTTTTAAGTCGCTCTTGACAATTATGTCTGTTATGGACATAATAGGTCCATGGCTGACATAGTCCCCGTTCCTCCACTTACCCCTGCTGTTTTTCATATTCTACTCGCCCTCTCCGGCGGAGAGCGGCATGGCTATGGCATCATGAAACAGATAGAAGCCGATACGCAAGGTAAAGTGAATATGGGCAATGGCACGCTCTATGGCTCGCTCAAGCGGATGCTGGATGCGGGCCTGGTGGCGGAGAGTGATAAACGCGTGGACCCCGCCATGGATGATGAACGTCGTATCTATTACCGCATAACGGAATTGGGGACAAAGGCGCTCGCGGCCGAACTCGAACGCTATAAGCGCATCGTCACGCTGGCACACGAGCGCAAGCTATATCCAAAGACTGTGTCCGTATGAATACATACCGCACGCTCTCCCGCCTTTATAAGAAACTACTGAATCTATATCCGCGCGAATTCACAGAACGCTTCAGCGCTTCGATGTTGCAGACGTTCAACGATCTGTACCAAGAACAACGAGCCGCAGGCCGGCGCTTGAGTTTTGTTACCTGGCTGTTTCTCGAAACTACTGTGGGCATTGCCAGGGAACATATACAGGTATTGATGGAAGGAAACATTATGAAGAACACCTCTGTGAACCTTAGGGTTACCGCCCTGCTCAGTTCCATTCTGTTGGTAGTCGCATTCATTGTTGCGCCATGGATCTATCTGGTTGGAAATTTAAGAGACGCCTTTGGCCCATTTGCCTATAACCTGGCTGATTTCCTGTATGGGCCCCTATGGGCGGCGAGCCTTGTCAGTATCATCTTTGTACTTCGCGAACGCATTGGTGAACACGCACCGCGCCGCATGTCACTGGCGCTGTGGGCGGCCATTCTCGCCGCAGCCACAATGATACTGATCGCCTGTGTTCGTTCTGCGAATCGCCAATATCATTTGCTTCATCCCGAATTACACCTCGAGGAATCAGCCACGGTCCTCATCGTTTGGGGCACCCTCTTAACCGGCCTGACGGGTGCCGGATGGCACTTTCTGGGCTGGGCTCTAACCTTGATCGGATCCGCCGGTTGGACCTCGCGTCAACTTCCCCGGCTGTTGAGCGGGCTATATATGGCAACTGGCATCACAGCATGGTTCGTTTATCTTTTGCCGGTCAACGAAGGGCTTGCCACCCTGCTGGGCGTTATTGTGATCATCTGGCAGGGTATCTTATTGTGGAAGGTTGAACCGCAGGTAACACTGGCAAACCAACCCGATTGACCCTGACAACCACATGCAAGAAACACAAATGCCCGGAACAAAGCCCAGGGCATTTGTGTTTTAATGTACATTATGAAAAAAATCCTTCTCATCGGATGTCTCCTCCTGGCTTCTGCCTGCCAGGCAGTCACCTCTACCCCGGCTCCTTCCTTCTTCCCGACCTCAACGCATCCCCCTTCGCCCGTGCCTGCCACGCTTACCCCAACCGCCACCTTCACCCCGGCCCCTACTGAAACTCCCTTCCCGCGCCTGTTCACCAACGAATTTGATGATTCGCTCGAAGGTTGGGTCATTCTGCAGGCTGGGAACGAGTCTGTGCCGAATATCAAAACCGAAAACGGAATCCTGCTCCTCCAAATGGATGCTCCCTACACCTGGCTCTACACGCTCTATGGCGCGCAGGACTATGCCAACATCCGTATCGACGCGCAATTCACCAATCGTGCCCTCACTCCCGCCTCGGCCGGCCTGTTATGCCGCTACTCTGAAACAGACGGTTGGTACGAGTTCAATGTGTTCGCTGACGGCACATACACCGTGCTGTTGGGACGCTGGCTGGCTGCCGGTGTCACCGACTACACTCCCATCCTCGATGGCAAATCGGACAAGATTCTGCCCAGCGGCTCTTCGCAAAGTATTGGCCTCGCCTGCCTCGATACCATCCTGCAACTTTATGTCAACGACACCCTCATTCGCCGTGTGGATGTGAGCAATTACAACCTGGGGGAGGGTAAGGTTGGGCTGGCGGCCGCCTCATTCGAGAATACACCCATCGTGGTTGGCTTCGATCAAGTCACGCTCAGCGAACCGTAGATTCAATATGGCTCATTGGCCCTGCACCCGTGCAGGGCCAATGTATTTTCTATACGCCGTTAACGGTTTTCTTGCATTCAACGGTTAACATGTGGGCATTGAAAATTCTTAACCCTGTCACTGCGTCTTGCATTGTGACAGCCACGCAAGGAGACTCTTATGGGCAAAATCATTGGCATCGACCTCGGCACCACCAACTCTGTTGTCTCGGTCATGGAAGGCGGTTCGCCGACCGTGATCTCCACGGCGGAGGGTGGGCGGCTCTGCCCCTCGGTGGTGGCGTTCAATAAGAATGGCGAGCGGCTGGTCGGTCAGACGGCGAAGCGTCAGGCCGTCATCAACCCCGAAAATACCATTTACTCCATCAAGCGGTTCATTGGCCGCCACTATGGTGAGATCGAATCCGAACGCAAGATGGTTTCTTACACGGTTGTGCCGGGACCTTCTGAAGATGTGCGCGTGAAGATCCCCGTCACCAACCGCGAATACTCCCCGCAAGAGATCAGCGCCATGGTGCTGGGCAAACTCAAGGCGGATGCGGAAGCGTATCTTGGTCAGCCCGTCACACAGGCGGTCATCACCGTGCCCGCGTATTTCAATGACAGTCAGCGCCAGGCCACCAAAGATGCAGGCCGTATTGCTGGTTTGGAAGTGATGCGTATCATCAACGAACCGACCGCCTCGGCTCTGGCATATGGCCTCGATAAGAAAAAGGACGAAACCATCCTCGTCTTTGACCTCGGCGGTGGCACGTTCGATGTGTCTGTGTTGGAAGTGGGCGAAGGCGTGATCGAAGTGAAAGCCACCAATGGCGATACCCACCTCGGCGGCGATGACTGGGACCAGAAGATCGTCAACTGGGCCGCCGACGAGTTCCGCAAGGAACAGGGCATTGACCTGCGCAATGACCGCCCGGCCTTGCAGCGCCTGCGTGAAGCCGCTGAAAAAGCCAAGATCGAACTTTCCACTGTGATGGAAACCGAGATCAACCTGCCGTATATCACGGCCGATGCATCCGGGCCGAAACACATGCAATTGAAATTGACCCGTGCCCGGTTCGAACAAATGACGGAGGATCTGCTTCAGCGTTGTCGCAAGCCGTTCGAAGCCGCGCTGAAAGATGCGGGGCTCGAGGCGGGTCAGCTCGATGAAGTCGTGCTGGTTGGCGGCTCATCCCGCATGCCCATGGTGCAAGACCTGGTGCGCAAGTTGACCAACGGCAAGGAGCCCAACAAGGGCGTGAACCCTGATGAGGTGGTGGCGGTTGGGGCGGCGATCCAGGGCGGTGTGTTGGGCGGCGAGGTCAAGGATATCCTCCTGCTCGATGTCACCCCGCTCTCCCTGGGCGTTGAGACCATGGGCAGTGTTATGACCAAAATGATCGAGCGCAACACCACCATCCCGGTCCGCAAGACTGAGACCTACTCCACCGCAGCCGATAACCAGACCGCCGTCGATATTCACGTGTTGCAGGGCGAACGCCCGATGGCTGGTGACAATATGTCGCTTGGACGTTTCCGGCTTGATGGCATCCCGCCTGCGCCGCGCGGCGTTCCGCAAGTGGAAGTGACTTTTGATATTGATGCCAACGGCATCCTGCACGTCACGGCCAAAGACAAGGCTTCCGGCAAGGAACAGAAGGTCACCATTACCGCCTCGACCAACCTCAGCAAGGGCGATATCGACCGCATGGTCAATGAAGCCCGCCAGAACGAAGCTGCCGATAAGCAGCGCCGCGAGATGATCGAAGCGAAGAACACCGCCGATAACCTCGTCTACCAAACCGAGAAAGCCCTGCGCGACCTCGGTGACAAGGTTCCCTCAGCGGAGCGCGGTGTGATCGAAGGCAAGCTCAACGACCTCAAAACAGCTGCCCAAAGCGAAGACCTCAACCGCATCAAGAAGGCCACCGAAGAAGTGCAAAATGCCTTCCACGCCTTGAGCCAGCAACTCTATGCTCAAGGCCAGCCCCAGCCAGCCGGCGGCCCCACTACCCCACCACCCGCCAATGGTGGCGATGTTATCGATGGCGAAGTTCGCGAATAATCACAAAGTCCCCTGAAGCGCTCACTTCAGGGGACTTTGTTCTTCACTACGGGCTTGTACAAACCCAAATTCATTGCGTTAACTTGTTCAAATTCTCAATCATCCTGATCATAAATGTTTGGGACTATTATCGTGCAAGCCTCGGGTCTCGCCGGGTGGCACATCAGGCAGAGCCTCACGTTCTGCCCGAGCCATGACCGCGCTGAAGTTCGCCTCGAAGAACAGGGAAATATTCTGCAATTGCTCCGCATTACTCATCTGTGACCCGTATGGCGCGTAGGAAAAATCCCGCCCGCTGCCGATGAACTGTGCCAGATATTCCAGGTCAAAATATTTAGGTTCCTTGAATGGTTGTAGCAGACCGATCGCCAGGTTGATAATGCCGCGCTCGCCCGAAATATCCACCAGGTGCTGCCTGCCCCCGAGCGTGACCTGCCAGTTGGCTCGGCTCGGTCCCCAAAACAACACAGACACCACGCGGAAATTACGTTTAAATAGAAAATCGAATGCAACCCGGATGTCCTCCAGGGCTTGTCGAATCTGAAGTTCATTTTCATTTGACATGCTGGCCTCGATCAAAACAGATCAGGATGGGGTACTTTTGACTTGTCGTTGAGGCTGCTTGAAAGTTACGGCCCAACCGTGGGAACATCTTCAGCGTGGGGCGCGTTATCAGGCAGTATAATCTTTGACATGAAAACCCGCTTTACCCTTACCTGGTTTCTCCCGCTATTGCTTATCGGCTTCGTTGTCCTTTATTTCGTGCCCCCGATTCACACCCGCCTCGCGCCGCGCCTCGATGCTCTGCGCACACAGATCAAATACTTTATCAACCCGCCCGAAAACGCCACCTTCCAACCCTCCGGCCAATCCATGACCGCCACCCCTGTCAGCACTGGGGAAACTCCGACTCTTACGCCAACCGCCACCTCCCAACCTGCCTCCACGCCCACAGCGGGTCCCACCCTCACGCCGACGATCACCTCCACCCCCCTGCCTGCCACCGTTAAACTGACAGCCTTCCGCTACGAGGACCAAAAGAACCGCTGGAACTACTGCGGCCCCGCAAATTTGAGCATGGCCTTGAACTTCGTCGGCTGGAAGGGCAATCGGGATGTGGTCGCCAAGGCTATCAAGCCCGGTGTTGCCGACCCCAAACTGGACTTCATCGAACAGGGCCGCAGTGACGTCAACGTCATGCCCTACGAAATGGTGGACTTTGTCAACGAACAGACCGAGTTCCGTGCCCTGTCCCGGTATGGCGGCGATATCGACCTCGCCAAACGCCTGCTCGCTGCGGGGTTCCCTTTCATCGCTGAAAAAGGCTACTACGAAAAAGATTACTCCGGCAAAGTGGCCTGGCTCGGGCACTATCAATTTGTCACAGGTTATGATGATGCCAAAGGTGTGCTCATCGTGCAGGATACCTGGAACGACGGCCCCAACTTCCGGATCCCCTACGAAGAATTCGAAGCCAGCACCGCCTGGCTGGCCTTCAACGACCTGTTCGTTGTTGTCTATAAACCCGAGCAGGAACAGGCCCTGCTCGATGTGCTTGGCCCATATGCCGACGAGACTTGGGCGGCACGTCATGCGCTCGAAAATGCCGAAGCCAAGATCCAGGAGACCACCGGTATCGACGCGTACTTTGCCTGGTTTGCCAAAGGCACCAGCCATGTAGCCCTGTTCGAATATGTTGATGCCGCCGCCGCCTTTGACCAGGCCTTTGCCATTTACAATGACCTTGGCAAGGATAATAAACAACGCCCCTATCGCATGATGTGGTATCAGACCGGTCCCTATTTTGCCTACTATTATGCCGGCCGCTACCAGGATGTGATCGACCTGGCCAACATCACCCTCACTGACACCATCGCCAAACCGACCCTCGAAGAGAGCATCCTGTGGCGCGGGCGCGCCAAGTACATGATCGGTGACACCCCCGGTGCTGTGGCGGATTTTCGCGAAGCCTTGCGCCTTCACCCCAAATGGGGCCCGGCCGTACAGGCCCTGCAGGACCTTGGGCTGCAGCCGTAAACTCGGAGTCCGGTAGTTCAATAGTTGGTTAGTTGATAGTTTCATAATCAACGGTGTTTTGACTTAAGCTCTCTGGCCTATAGCAGGATGATGGAAAATGGCAAAGCTCCAAAAATTTGAAGAACTGCAATGTTGGCAAAAGGCCCGTATTCTGGTGAATCAGATCTATGACCTGTCCGAACACCCCCTGTTCGCAAAGGATTTTCGATTATGCAGTCAGATTCGGGATGCGGCTGGCTCGGTCATGCACAACATTGCTGAAGGTTTCGATGCTGGAACAAACCCGGAATTCATCCGTTTTCTAAAAATGGCGCGCCGCTCTGCCAGCGAAGTACAGTCGGAGTTGTATCTGGCTCTTGATCGAAATTACATCAGTCAGAACGAATTGATAAAAGCATACGATCTTGCCACTGAAACTAAAAAACTGATCAATGGCTTGATTGCGTATCTACGAAAAACAAAACCGCCCGAACAACAAACCAATTAACTATCCAACTATTCAACTATCTAACCATGAAACTTCTCCACTTTGCCGACGCTCATATTGATATGGCCAACTATGGCCGCCACGACCCTGAATCGGGTTTGCCTTTGCGTGTGCTCGATTTCCTCAAGTCGTTGGATACGATCGTGGATGCAGCGATCTCGCAAAAAGTGGAATTGGTCATCTTTGCGGGTGATGCCTACAAGGACCGTGCTCCCGCGCCCACCTTTCAGCGCGAGTGGGGCAAACGCATCATGCGCCTGTCGCAGGCGCAGATCCCCACGCTGTTGCTGGTGGGCAATCATGATATGTCTCCAGCCACGCGCCGTGCCCACGCCATTCAGGAATTCAAGACGTTGCAAGTGCCGTATGTGAAGGTGTTGGACGAGCCATGTTTTTTGCGCTCTGAAGATTTGTGGGGGTTGCCGGTGCAGGTGGTTGCCATACCATGGATCACGCGCTCGGGTTTCATGGCCGCCACCGGCGAAACCAACGCCACCGAGGCCTTCTCGCGCATGGAAGATAATCTCGGGCAATTGATCGATGGCTGGCTGGAAGAAGAGGCCGACCCAAACCTGCCGGTCATTCTCACGGCGCATGCCTCCATTGAAGGGGCAAAGTATGGCGGTGAACGGCTGGTGATGTTGGGTAACGATCTGGTCCTGTCTGGCAGCCTCGTGCGCAACCCAAGGCTTAGTTACGTGGCGATGGGGCACATCCATAAGCCGCAGGATGTGAACGAGGGACAACAGCCGCCGGTGATCTATCCCGGCTCCATCGAGCGGGTGGATTTTGGCGAAGCGGATGAAGACCGATATTTTGTCATCGCTGAAGTTGAAAAGGATCGGGACACGCAGGTTGAGTGGATCAAGCTCGAGGGGACGCGTCCGTTCATTGAGCGGCGGGCAGTTGTCGGGTCGAGCGAGAACGTGACTGGTTTCTTAAAGTCGCAGTTGCCCAGGGAAATGTCGGGGGCGATCGTCAAACTGGTGGTGGAATATCCGCGTGAGTGGGAGGCGTTGATCGATGAGGCTGCCCTGCGGAAAGAGGCCGAAGAGGCCTTTGAATTTCATTTTGTGAAAAAGCCGAAGACCGAAGCGCGGGTGCGTATTCCGGAGGGGCAGGTGGTGAGCAGCATGAGTCCGCTTGACCTGCTCGGGCAATATTTCAATTCATCCAAAGTAGAAGGCGCCGATGACCTGCAAGCGCTGGCGCGCGAGATCATGGCCGGGGACGAAGAAACGGATTCGTGAGTTGCAAGAACCTGTTTGACCGACGGGGGTTCTTATTGTAGACTGTACGCATCCTGAGCTTGTGAGGTGACCATGACCGCGCAACAATCCCGTTATCGCTGGTTCGTCGTTGGGGTTTTCTTCTTTTTCATGCTGCTGCACCAGACCGACAAGTTGTTGATCGGCCCGTTGGAGAGTCAGATCCGCGAGACGTTTGGGATCACCAAGACGCAGATGGGTGTGGTGTTGACGGGGGCGCTGATCGTCGGGACGATCCTCTATCCCGTGTGGGGCTATCTGTATGACCACTATGCCCGCTCGAAATTACTGGCATTGGCTTCGTTTATTTGGGGTGCCACTACGTGGATGAGTTCGGTGGTGAAGACCTTCCCGGCTTTTGTAGCGACCCGTGCCTCCACCGGCATCGATGACTCTTCGTACCCTGGCATTTTCACCCTGGTGGCCGATTATTTTGGCCCGAACATGCGCGGCAAGGTCTATGGTATTTTGCAGCTGACCCAACCCATCGGGTATTTGTTGGGCATGATCCTTTCGTTGATGGTGGCGCCGGTGTTGGGCTGGGAATGGCGCACTGTGTTCATTTTCACTGGTTCGTTGGGCATTGTGCTGGCGCTGGTGATCTACTTTGGCGTAAAGGAAATGCCGCGCGGCAAGGCCGAACCCGAGTTCGAGAACATGGCTGAGATGGCAACCTTCAAGTTCTCGTGGGAGGAAGCGAAGCAGATCTTCAAGAAGAAGACGATGTGGTTCGTGTTCCTGCAAGGGTTTGCGGGGGTCTTCCCGTGGAACGTCATTACCTACTGGTTCTTCACCTATCTCGAAGAAGAGCGTGGTTATGACCAGAACAGCATCCTGTTCACGATGGCTCCGGTCATCTTGATCCTGGCGGCGGGCTATTTTGTGGGCGGCTCGCTTGGTGACTTTTTCTTCAAACGCACCAACAAGGGGCGTATCATTGTCTCTTGTGTGGGGGTGTTGATGGGCGCGCTCTTCCTATACCTGGCGTTGACCACGCCGCTCGAAAGTCGCAACACCTTCTTTACGCTGATGTGCCTCGCTGCGATCTTTATGCCGCTCTCTTCAGCCAATGTCATCGCCACGGTGTATGATGTGACCGTGCCGGAGGTCCGCTCGACGGCGCAGGCAGTGGAGTATTTCATCGAGAACGGTGGCGCGGCCTTTGCTCCGCTGTTGGCCGGTATCATCGCCGATGCCACCAATCTCAAGACCGCCATCATGGTGATTTGCATCTCGGCTTGGGCGTTATGTTTCCTCTTCTATCTTGGTGCGATCTTCACCATCGATAAAGACACTCACGACCTGCGGGCCCAAATGGCGGCACGCGCTAAGGGAATGTGAACGACTGGAGCGAGAGACCTCTCTCGCTCCAGTTTTTTTATGGCCCGACATCCACTTTGCCATTTCCCCGCAACCGGTCGTTTTTGCCATTGTAGGCGGGGTGGTATAATTTTGGCGCTTATTGCATAATTTCGCACAGAAGTGCTTTTTTGAAGGAGAACGACATGTCAGGTCATTCAAAATGGTCAACCATCAAGCGCAAAAAAGGCGTAGCTGACGCCAAACGCGGCGCTGTCTTTACCCGTCTCGCCCGTGAGATCGTCATTGCCGCCCGTGAAGGTGGCGGCGACCCCGATTCCAACTTCCGGCTGCGGCTGGCGGTGGATAAAGCCCGGGCTGAGAACATGCCCAAGGAAAACATCGAACGCGCCATCAAGCGCGGCTCGGGTGAAGACAAGGATGGCACCGTCTTTGAAACCATCACCTACGAAGGTTACGCCTCGCACGGCGTAGCGGTTATGGTGGAAGCCGTTACTGACAACCGCAATCGCACCATCTCAGACCTGCGCCATGCGTTCAGCAAAGCGGGTGGCAACATGGCTGAGCCTGGCGCGGTGGGTTGGCAATTCGAACGTGTGGCCTACTTCTCGTTCCCGTCCAGCATGATGAACTTTGACAAGGCTTTCGAATTGGGCATCGAAGCGGGCGCCAACGATGTGGTCGAAGATGATGGTTCCATCGAGATCACAGCCCCGGTTGAAGCCTTCAAGGTCATTGCCGACGCCCTGCACAAAGCCAAGGTCCAGCCGGAGGAAGCCGGCTTGCGTCTGCAACCCAAACAGGAAATGGAACTCGGCGCCGAGGATGCCGCCCAGGTGCTCCGCGCCCTCGAAACCATTGAAGACCTCGATGACGTGCAAAACGTTTACTCGAATCTCAAACTTTCAGACGAAGCCCTCGCAGCACTCGAAGCCGCCTAAATAATGTAGGGGCGGGTCATCCCGCCCCATTTTTATTTAAATGACCCTCGCATTAGGAATTGACCCCGGCACCGCCACCACTGGATACGGCCTCGTCCGCCTCTTCCCCGACGGGACGCTTGCTCCGGTTTCCTATGGCATTATCTCCACCCCCAAAGAAGCGACGCCTGCCGCCCGGCTCGAGATGCTCTACACCGACCTCCAGCGCCTGCTGCGCGAACACCAACCCGATACCGCCGCCGTTGAAAAATTATTCTTCTCGCGCAATGTCACCACTGGCATCGCCGTAGGGCAGGCCCGGGGTGTTGTCCTGCTTGCCATCCAACAGGCCGGTATCGAAGTCTTCGAATACACCCCCAAAGAAGTCAAGCAGGCCGTGGCCGGATACGGCAACGCCGACAAAAAACAGGTGCAGGAAATGGTCCGTGCCTTGTTGCAATTGGACACCATCCCCAAGCCTGACGATGCCGCTGATGCGCTGGCGATCGCCATCACACATTTGAACACCGCGCGTTATTAAACAAAGTAAGGGCGGAGCATTTCTCCGCCCTTACGCATTTACGGTAAAATCAAAAAATGATAGCAACCCTGCGTGGAGAAGTGACCCAGATCGAAGAAACAGCCCTCATTGTTGAGATGGGCGGCGTGGGCCTGCGTGTGTTTGCCCCGGCACCCTTGCGAACGAAGTTGAAAGTGGGCGAGATGGCCTTCCTGTTCACTCATCTGGTCGTCCGGGAAGATGCGCTGACGTTGTACGGCTTCGAATCGCAAGCCGACCGTGACCTGTTTAACCTGCTCCTCGGGGTGGATGGTGTGGGTCCCAAAGTGGCGCTATCTGTGCTATCCACCATGACGCTTGATGCTGTGCAGCGCGCGATCTTTGCTGATGAGCCTGAAGTGTTGAGCCGGGTGCCCGGGGTGGGAAAGAAGACCGCCCAAAAAATGGCGATCCATCTCAAGGATAAGCTAAAGCCCATCGACGCATTGAGTCAGGTTGCGGCGATGTCCGATGCGGATGCCGAAGTGCTGGCGGCCCTCACTGCGCTGGGATATTCTGTTATTGAGGCCCAGGCCGCCATCCAAGCCATCCCCAAGGATGCAACCAGGGATGTGGAGGAACGCCTGCGGCTGGCGTTGCAATATTTCACCGGGTAAATTTCCTGTATACTACAAAGTATCGCATAATGTAGTAAACAAAGCTTGTGTTTTCCTTCGTGATTTTCAACAAAAGTTTACTTATTTATGAGACAAGCGATAGTCGTACAACAAAGGATCTTCTATGAGCGAATCAGCGGTCAAACAACTTATGCTGGCGATCGTGCAGGAACAGGACCTCGATACGGTGACAAACGCGTTGGCTAAATTGAGCCTGCCGGTGGTTTATCTTTCCAGTGCCGGCGGTTTTCTGGGGCGCCGCAACGCCACCCTGTTGATTGGTCTGCGCCCCGGCCGTGAGGCCGCGGCGCTCAATGTGTTGGAAGAATCCTGCAAACAACGCATCGAATACCTCACCCTGCCGCTCGAAGGTTCGCCCCTGCCCATGCCCACCCCCGTGCCTGTAACTGTGGGTGGCGCGACCGTGTTCGCCCTGCCGGTGGAACGTTTTGAAGAGATCTAGCGAGGAGCCGCCATTATGAAAATGATCATCCTGATCGCCAAAGACAATGATGCCGATGCCATCACCCAAACGCTCACCTCGGCTGAATATCGTGTGACCCGTGTGGCTTCCACCGGCGGATTTTTACGGAGCGGTGTGGTGACCCTGCTATTGGGTGTGGATGATGACCGTGTAGACCCGGTCATTGCACTGGTGAAGGGCAAGCTGGGTTCAGCCTCTGCTGAAAAACGCGCCACCTTGTTTGTCGTCCCGGTGGAGCGTTTCGAACAGATCTAACGGGAACCGGGCGCGCCGTACGCACGTCTACTTTTGCGGAGACATGGAGCATAGCCTCTGTGTCTCCGTCTGTTGTTTGAATCGAAGGAGTTTATATGATGTCAAAAAGACTGATCCCATTAACGGGTCTGACTGTATTGATACTGGCGGCGCTGGCGTGCAGCCTGCCCTTGGGGGGCAGTGATCCCGCTTCCACACCGGATGAAGTATCCACGATCGTAGCAGCCACCATGCAGGCCCTCACCCCTGCTGCACCAGCCGCAGGCGAGACTTCAGCCCCGGCTCCGACTCCTGTGGGCCTGCTCCCGCATCCCTTATATTTTCTCAACAACGATGGCACCGGGCTGGCGCAAGTCTTTCGTCTGGCTGTCGATGGTGTGACCCTGACCCAACTGACCTTTGAACCCGCCGCCGTGGAAGCCTATGATGTTTCCCGGGCCGATGGACAGCTCGTGTACCTGTCCAATAACCAGATCCTGCTCGTCAATGCCGATGGCGCCGGGCGCCGCGTGTTGGTGGATGGCGGGGCTGTAGACCCCAACGATACCTTTGTTACCAGCCTTGCCAGCCCGATCTTTTCGCCTGATGGCCAGACGATCGCCTATAGCGATGAAGGCCTGGTGCTGTATTCGCTGGCTGCCGGGGTTTCCAATACGGTGCTGGCCAATAAAGAAACCGACCCCGCCACGGGGTTAACCAGGGTGCGGGAACTTTACATCCCCGAAAAATATGCCCCTGATGGCTCCAAGATCCTGCTGACGGTGGCCATCCCCAACAGCGACGGTATTGGCGGCGGCATTTACTACATTGCCCCCAATACACTCACGCGTTTAAGTGGTGAAGCCGGGTTCGCGGTCTGTTGCGGCCAACCCGAATGGACGTTGGACAGTTCCGCCTTGTACACCGCTTCCTCCAGTGTGGGAATGTTCAATTCCGGCTTGTGGCGTATCGACTCGGTTAGCGGCAGCACCACCACGTTAATCCCCGCAGAGGCCGGCGGCGGTAATTACAACCTGGCCCGTGAACCTTTTCTGGCCCCCGATGGTCAGCTCTATTTCTTCTACACCACCGCGCCCATGGGTGCAGATGGTTTCATTGAGCGTGGCCCGCTGCAGATTGTTCGCGCTGCAGCAGACGGCGTAACAGGCCGGACAGTCCTGCGCCCGGAGACCTTCGAAGCCATCAACGAAGCGTTGTGGGCTCCTGATGCCAGCTTTGTCGTTGCTGTCATGTCTTCCGGTCCGGCTGTCATCTCGGGGGGTGCCCTGCAACTCTATTACACCGATGGCTCAAAAAGCATGGTACCGCTCGTGCCATTTGGCCGTGCACTCAAATGGGGACGGTAATTCCCAGTCCACTTGTTTCATTCGCTGGCGGGGTCCTTCCTGGTGGACCCCGCCAGCGCGTTTAACCCAATACCAGATTATCGATCAGACGGGTCTTGCCAAAGAACACCGCCATTGAGAGCAGAGCTTTGCCGTTTATTTTTTCCA
>CAZJMZ010000025.1:0-20791 GCA_964547115.1 uncultured Anaerolinea sp.
TACTGCCACGCGAAGTTTCTTATCAGACATAGCCATTGCTCTCTACGACCAATCTCCAACCAGTTCCACTTCCAATTCCAATTCGACGTTCAGTTTTTCTTTCACGGTCTTTTGCACGAGTTCGATCAACGCGCGCACATCCTGCGCCTGCGTGGCGCCGTGATTGATGAAGAAATTTCCGTGCACGGGGCTGATCTCAGCGTTGCCGATGCGGGTGCCTTTCAGGCCCGCGGCTTCGATGAGGCGTCCGGCATAATCGCCAGGCGGATTCTTGAACATGGAACCCATGCTGGCGCCCGGAGGCTGGGTGGCCTTGCGATGCGCGCTGAATTGTTGGATTTTAACGGTCACATCTTCTTTGGTTGAATTTTTTAACGCCAACTCCACCAAAAGGACTACTGCCTTGATCTCACCGCGTTTCAACACGCTGGTACGGTAACCATAGCCCATCTGCTCCACGCTAAAACGTTCGCGCCCGTTCTCAGTGAGCAATTCAGCCCACACGAGGTTCTCAGATATGTCACCACCGAATGCCCCGGCGTTGCCATACACCGCGCCACCCACCGTACCCGGCACTGTGGCCGCCCACTCGAGCCCGGCGAGTCCTTTCGAAGCACAACGATTGGCAAGATTGCTGAACACAACTCCCGATTCTGCCGTGACCGTCGGTTGTTCGCCAGCATGAAAAGTGGTCTTTTTCGCACGGTTCAAAATGACCACTCCGCGTACACCTTTATCGCTGACCAGCATGTTCGAGCCGCCGCCCAACATGGTGAAGGGCAGGCCTTGCTTCCACATGAACTTGACGAGGTTCGCCAGTTCAGCAGCCGATTCAGCGGTGAGCAGAATATCGGCCGGGCCGCCGATGCGCGCGGACGTATATGGTGCCAGGGGAACGTTCTCCTTCACCATGTCGCCAAATTTGGCGTATAGCACATCGATGGGGCGGGCCAGAGTTGCCATGAATTCTTTCAATGATCCAGTATTCGTTAGCTCGCTTGTGTTTGCAGCATGGGCACAGTTGACAGGCCGTGCGGGCTGGGAATCTCTTGCAAACCGGCAAAGAGCGCAGGCTTTTTATATTCGGCCTGCAAGCGGGCGATGAGTTGCGCCGCGCGTTGCTCGTTGAGGTCGGGGCGGGCGGGGGTGAGGCTTTCAGCGGCGGAGAGGGCTGCCCGTAACGGGAACAGGCTGGGGTGAGTCGGACGCGAAGCGTGTCTTTCGGTCAACATTTAGGCCTTCCTTTCCTGAAGCGCCTTGAGCAGGTCGGCGCTGACCTGGTCCGCATCTCCGGCGGACATGACGATGACGACATCGCCCGAACGGACATTGTGCAGCAGATGGTCGGTGACCTCGGGCAGGGTCGCGATATAGCGCGCCGCATTGTGCGGCATGGCGCTGACCACCTCAGCGGAGGTGAAATCTTGTTTGGGTTCGCGTGCGGCGTAGACCTCAGTGACGATGACCTGATCGGCATCTTTGAAGGCGCGCGAGAATTCAAGAAAGAGGGTTTGGGTGCGCGAGTAGGTGTGCGGCTGCCAAACCGCCCAGATGCGGCGTTCAGGGAAGCGGGCACGCGCGCCTTCGAGCGTGGCCTTGATCTCGGTGGGATGATGGGCATAATCATCGAACAGACTGACGCCCTGCGCTTCACCACGCAGCTGGAACCTGCGCCCTGTTCCTGAAAATTTGGATAACGCCTTAGCCACCGCCTCACGCGGCAGGCCGAGCACTTCAGTGATGGCCAGAACTGCCAGCGCATTGCGGACGTTGTGCTTGCCGGGCACCTGCAACGAGACTTCCACCGAGGTGCCGCCCGCCACGCCCAGGTTCGAGGAGACAACAAAATCGTAGCCACCGCGCTGGTTGGCTTTTACGGCGCGCCCCATCACCCAATAGGGGCTGCTGATGGTCATCTCGTTCTGAATGTAGTAGGCCACATGATTGATGCCCTTTTGCCGCACATGCGGAATGAGCGCCGAGGCACCGGCATCTTCTGCACAGACAATGAGCGTGCCATCTTCGGGCAACAGGTCGGTGAATTTTTCGAAGGAGGCATACATGGCTTCGAGCGTGGGGAAGATATCGGGATGGTCATGCTCGAGGCTGGTGACCACGGCGATCTGCGGTTTGAGCCCGAGGAACATATTGTCGTATTCGTCGGCTTCGATGACAAAGGCGTTGCCCTTGCCCGCATGCGCGTTGACGCCGAGGTTGTTCATCACGCCACCCACAATGAACGATGGGTCGCGGCCGAGTTCGTGCAGCACCCAGGCCGTCATGGCGGTGGTGGTGGTCTTGCCATGCGTCCCGGCGATGGCGATGCCGGTCTTGTTCTCCATCAGTTGACCGAGGAAATCGGCCCGCTTGTAGACCGGGATGTTGGAACGCTTCGCCGCTTCGACCTCCGGGTTGTCTGCTCCGACCGCCGAAGACATGACCACCGCATCGGCCCCGCTGACATTGCGCGGGTGATGCCCCACATACACGGCGGCCCCAGCCTTGCGTACTTCGTCGGCAAACGGCGTCAGCGCGCGGTCAGAGCCGCTCACGGTGTAGCCGCTTTCGAGCAGCAGGCGCGCGATGGCGGAAAGTCCGCTGCCCCCAATGCCGATGAAGTGAATGTGTGTCATGGTTATTCTTTAACGATTAGCTTTTAGCTTAGATATATACGACCAGTACAAATACGAACGCCAGAATAATGGCAAAGTAGATGCCCGGTTCGCCGAGCAGTTGCGGCGGCATGTAGAGCATCATCTGATTGACCCGTTCCAGCAGCACCGGGTCCACGGGTTTGGAAACAACCGTCTCGAACGGATAGTCGGCGATGTGGATGTAATACAGCACACTGCCCGCCACGAGGTAGCCGTTCAACGCGCCCAGGAACGCGCCGAAGAGAGTATCCTGCAGGCGCTCACTGCGGGCGCGCGCCGCCAGATGCTGGATGCTGATCACGGTCTGGTAGCCGAAATACACCAGCACCATCAGAATGATCGTCCGCACCCAGAACAGCGAGGGGTCGGTCTCGGGCAGGTTCGCCGCCAGTGGAATGTATTTGCGAATGACATGGTTCAAGGCCAGCGAAAGGATCACGCTGAAGCCCACCAGCAGTTCCTTGGCCCAGCCGCGCATCCAGCCCACCACGGCAAAGACGATCACGTACATCCAGAAAATATAGATAATGCTCATCATGGGCGTTACGCTCCTGCCAGCTCGATCAATTTGCCGGCGATCTTGTCCGCGGCGCGTGGACGCGACAATTCGAACATTGAAGCGCGCATGGCCTTCAACTTGTTCGGGTTCTCGAATAAAACGTTCAGCGTATCCATCAACTCGTCCTTGAGCCGTTCATCTTCCAACATCAAAGCCGCACCACGCTGGGAGAGGTAATCTGCATTGACCTTCTGGTAGCGCCACGCATACGGGTAAGGCACCAGGATGGCCGGCAGGCCAAAGACCGGGAACTCGCCCAGCGCCGAGGCGCCCGCCCGCGAGATCACCAGGTCGGCTGCGGCCAGAGCCGCGCCCATCTCGTGCAGGTAAGGCAGGGCATGATAACGGGCGGCCAGGTCCATGGGCAGGCGCTCGCGGTTGCGTTTCACCAGCGTCCAATCCTGCTCGCCGGAGATATGGATGACCTCGAACTTTGCAAGCAACTTGCGTAAATTCGACTCAATAGCCATGTTGATGGAATGGGCGCCCTTGCTGCCACCGAACACCAGCAACACCGGCAGGTCTGCACCCACGCCCAGGTGCGTGCGAGCCGTGGTGCGATCCCACAAAGCCAGGTCGGCCCGCAACGGATAGCCGCTTTCGAACACTTTCTTTTTAAAGAACTTTTGCGATTGACTGGTCGTCACCGCAATGACATCCGCCGAGCCGCTAAGCGACTTGAGGGCCATGCCGGGTTCGATATCTGGCACATACAGCATGGAGGGATACGCCCGCCCGGCCAGTGCCATCGGCGCCGCCACGTACCCGCCGGTAAAGAACAACACATCCGGCTGAAACTCGCCCAGAATGCGGCGCGCAGCAAAGACACCCCGCACAACCGTCCACAGGTTGCCGGGGAGTTTCGCCAGCCCCACGCCATGCACGCCCGCCGCGGGGATCGACTGGTAGGCAATGCCCTGGCGTTTCACCAGTGCCGCCTCCATGCCGCCCTCGCCGCCGACCCACAGCGTATCGAGGTCGCGAACTTTAGCTGCGAGCGCGCTGTGTACGGCGAGCGCGGGATACACTCCGCCGCCCGTTCCGCCAGCGCAGATCAATAACCGCACCGAACGACCTCCATTCGTCTTCTTCCATTTTCACGGTGGCACTGCTCTGCCGTGAAATATTCAACATGATACCGATCGCGCACAGCGTGGCCACCAGGTTCGAACCGCCCGCCGAAATGAACGGCAGGGCATTCCCGGCGAAGGGCATCAGGCCCACCATCACCGCCATGTTGATCAACGCCTCCACCCCCACCCAGAACGTCACACCCGAAGCCAGCAGCGTGCCCAACATATCCGGCGCACGCCGGGCGATCACCATGCCGCGCCAGACCAGCGCCGCATACAACCCCATCAACAAGATCGAACCGAACAGGCCCAACTCCTCCGCGATCACTGCGAAAATGCTATCGGTCGGCGCAAAGGGCAGGCCGGTCAATTTGGTATCCGCCTGGCCCAGACCCACACCGAACACGCCGCCCTTGATCACGGCTTCGAACGAGCGCTGCACATGATACGAAGCGTGGGTCGGGTCCTTCAAACCATTCAGAAATGATTCCACCCGCACCTGTCCTGTGGCGCTGAACTGCACGATCACCCAGCCCATCACCACCGCCAGCACCAGCAGCAACACGATCTGTTTGATATCGGCGCCCGCCAGGAAGAACAACAAGCCACCCAGGATCAACACCGTGCCCGCCGCGCTCAAATCGGGCTGCAAATAGATCAAGCCGCCGATGATCCCCAGGATCACACCCAGTGGGATCAGACCGAAGGTCACATCATGCAGCGAATTGCGCTTGGCATATAACCACACTGAAAGGTAGATCACCGCCACCAGCTTCGCCAATTCAGAAGGCTGGTACGACCCTTCATAAAACGTACGCGAGGCGCCGAGACGGATCTCATTCACCACCAGCACCGCCACCAGGAGCGCGATCGTGCCAAGCATGGCCACCACCACCAGCCTGCGCCAGTGGTGATAATCGAACATCGAAAGCCCGATGGCGCACAGCAGGCCCAATCCCATCCATTTCACCTGGCGGTTGAACATGTACGATGACGAGCCGTATTCATTGAACGAAAAATCGAACGAGGCCGAGTACAACATGATCAACCCGAACACCAACAAGGCGATCACCGTCAACATCAACGGCACATCCACATTGCGCGTGAATTTACGCGAAGGCAGCAGGGCAAACCCGTTCTCTACGAAAGTTCTAGCACCCATGACTTAAACCTCTCTCCTCGTTCCGCAAAATCCTTGAATTCATCAAAACTCGTGCCGCCCGGCGATAACAGGACGACATCACCAGCCTCGGCCACTTCTGCGGCCTTCAGGACCGCCTCATGCAGGCCGCCCACCCGGGAGATGACGCAGCGCTTCTGACCCAGCCCGAGGCTGTTCGCAGTTCTCTGGATCTTTTCCGCGGCCTCGCCAAAGAGCACCGCGTGCTTCACGCGCTCTCCCGCGAACACCAGCAGGTCTTCCCACGGCAGGTCCTTATCGCGCCCGCCAAGCAGTAGCACGATCGGCTCATCGAAGGCGCGGATGGCGGCCAGGCTTCGTTCGGGGGCGGTGGCGATCGAGTCGTTGTACCAGCGCACACCCTGCAACTCGCGCACCAATTCCAAACGGTGCGGCACACCCCGGAACTCCTCCACAGCCTCGAGCATGACATCCAACGGGAAACCCGCCGCATGGCCGATGGTGAATGCCGCCAACACATTCAAGACATTATGGTCGCCGCGCAACTGGACCTTTTCACGCAGCAGCAGCGGCAGGTAAGCCTTGCCATCGCGCAGGTTCAAGAGACCATCGTGCTGGTATGCGCCATCGAACCCTGGTTCCAGGTCTTGCAGGCTGAAGGTGAGCAGTTTGCCCTGTACCTTGTCGCGCAACCGCCAGGCGCCTTTGTCGTCGTGGCCCAGCACCGCCACATCGCCCTTCCCTTGAAAATCAAGGATGCGTGCCTTCGCGGCAGTGTAGGCCTCCATGGTGCCATGTCGGTCGAGATGGTTCGGCGTAATGTTCAGGATCGCCGCCACGCTCGGGGAGATGGTCATCTGCTCCAATTGAAAGGAGGATAATTCCAAAATGGCGAGGTCTGTGGCTTGCATATTGTCAACGTACTTGATCAGCGGATCGCCGATGTTACCGCCGATAAAGGCTTTCTCACCGAACGCGAGCTTGGCCATGTTCCCGACCAGTGTTGTTGTGGTTGTCTTTCCGGCTGACCCGGTGATACCCACCGTGCGGCAGGGGACCACTTCCATGAAGACCTGTGAGTCGTTCGAGAGGGGAATACCTTTCGAAACAGCAGCAGCCACAATGGGCAGCGTGAGCGGGACTCCGCCGGAGAGACACAGCACGTCGGTCGTATCCAGCAGTTCGAGCGGATGTCCGCCGAAGGCCCAGGTCACATCCACATCAGCCAGCGCTTCTTTAGCGAGGCGCAAATCACTTTCGGCCCGCATATCACTGACCGTGACTTTGGCTCCATGAACCGACAGCCAACGCGCCAGCGCCAGGCCCTGCCGGGCGGCGCCCAAAATAAGCACGCGGGTGTTCTGCCAGTTCGTCTTCATCGTTTACACCAGCGCCAACCCCATGCCGACCATGGCGGCCAACAGGGCGATCAGCCAAAAGCGTTGCACCACCTGCGTTTCGCTCCAACCGAGCAGTTCAAAATGCAGATGGATGGGCGCCATCTTGAAAAAGCGTTTGCCGCCGGTGGCACGGAAATACGCGATCTGGATGACATCGCTCAGGGCCTCGCACAGGGGGATGATGCCGATGACCAGCAATAGCGGCCAGTGCCCGGTCATCAAGGCCACTACAGCCATGCTGGAGCCCAGCGACAGCGAACCGGTGTCACCCATGAACAACTCAGCAGGATGTACGTTAAACCACAAAAAGCCGAACAATGCTCCAACGACAATGAAACAGAACTGCGCGAGATAAGTGAAGCCGCCGATCAGGGCGATGCCGCCAAACGCTGCAAAAGCCGTGGCGCAGATCAACCCGGCCAGGCCATCGAGGCCGTCGGTGAAGTTGACCGCGTTCGATTCGCTGACGATGATGAAGGCCGCAATGGGCACATACCACCAACCGAGTTCGATCTCGCCCTGCACACCGGGCAGGTACATCTCAGGCACATCGAGCACGTATTTCAGCACGGCTGCCGTGCCCAGCGCCAGCACGATCTGTGCCAGGAACTTGGTGCGGATGCGCATGCCATCGCCGCGGCGTTTGCCGCGAATACCTTCCCAATCATCAAGTGCGCCGAGAACGCCATAGGCCACCAGCACGATCAAGGGCACCAGCACCGAGCGCCCGGTCACATCCAGACCGATGAGCGGCGCGGCGTTGAGCAGACCGGTCAACAACAGCACCGGCAGAATGAACAAGACGCCACCCATGGTGGGCGTACCCATCTTGACACGGTGCTGGCCGGGCTCTTCCACGCGGATGAGTTTGCCGATCTTGAAGTGGCGCAGAACCCGCAGCAAGGGCGGACCCCAGATCACCGTGAGGATGAATGACAACATGGCCAGCCCAAGGACAAGCGCAGTGTGTTTCATGAACGCGTCTCCAGGGAGGCCGTGATGCGGTCCATGCGCAGGCCGTGCGAACCTTTGATGAGAACCACATCATTTTTGGTAAGGGTTTTGGTGAGCCACTCGATCAGCGGCTCGATGGTTTCGAATTCAAAGATGGCGGAGGCTTTCATTCCGGATCGGCGTGCGGCTTCGGCATAGGTATGGGCGCGCGGCCCGAGCGTGACCAGCACATCAGCCACCTGCCCGGCCCGCAATCCGACCATCTCATGCCCGCCGCGTTCGTATTGGCCCAGTTCGAGCATATCGCCCAGCACCGCGAGTTTGTGACCGTCAAGTTCATCGAGCAGGCTCAAGGCGGCCAGCATCGATTCGGGCGAGGCGTTGTAGGCGTCATCGAGCAGAAGCGCCCCCGTGCTGGAGCGGACAGCGGCGAGCCGCAACTGGTTATGCCCATAGCTGAGACCTTCAAGGATCTCCTGCCAGTTCATGCCCTGGGCCAGGCCCACGGCAGCAGCCCGTAGGGCGGTCTGCACGGAGTGACGGCCAATGAGCGGGATCTTGACGTGCAGGGTCTCGCCCTGATAATGCATGCGGAAGCGGATGCCTTCAAGCCCCAACCCCACGACCTGGTCGGCCCACAGATGCGATTCCTGCGAAAGGCCATAGAAGAAGACGCGGGCTTTGGTCTTCTCTTCCATTTTGCGGACCCACTGGTCATCGAAGTTGAGGATGGCAGTGCCGTCGGCGGGCAGAGCCTGTACCAGTTCCGATTTACCGCGCGCGATGACCTCCTGCGAACCGGCGCGCTCGGCATGGACCGTACCAATGTTGGTGAGCACAGCGATCTGCGGCAGGGCAATATCGCACAAAAAGGCGATCTCGCCGATGGCGTAGAAACCCATTTCCATCACGGCGCATTCATGTCCTTCGCTTAGGCGCAACACAGTGAGCGGCAGGCCGATCTCGTTGTTCAAATTGCCGGGCGTTTTGATGGTGCGGAAGCGCGTGCTGAGGACTTCGGCGATGGTTTCCTTGGTGGTGGATTTGCCCACACTGCCGGTGATGCCGATCACCCGCAGGTTCAACTTGCGGCGCCAAAAGCGGGCGATCTGTTGCAGGGCGGCTACGGTGTTATCCACGCGCAGGCAGAATGGCGTGGCGAAGTCGAATGAAGTGAAGAAATCGGCTGAGGGAACAGCACGCAGGTCGAGGGTGTGGAAGGAGGCGTCCACTTCGCGCTGGATCAAGGCAAAGGAAGCACCACGTTTGAAAGCTGCGTCAATGTAGTCATGTCCATCCACACGTTCGCCGGGAATGGCCACGAATAATGAGCCGGGGATGGTCTGACGCGAATCGATCACCGCCTCGGTGATGACCAGGGCGCTGTTCGGGCGGAAGCCGGTGATGGCTTCGATGGCGTCAGCGATCGTGAGCATTAGCGGGATCCAAACTGGTTGCGAACCATATCGGGCGGAATGTTGAGCATGACCACAGTCTGCTCGGCCACCTGCGCAAACACAGGTGCGGCGGTCTCCGAACTCCAGATGGAGGCGGTCGGCTTCTGCAGCCAGACGTAGATCATGAACTGCGGGTCATCCACTGGGCCCCAGCCAATGAAGGAGGCATTGGTCTTGGTTGTGTCGTACCCATCATCGGTGGGGATCTGCGCGGTGCCGGTTTTGCCTGCCAGGCGATACCCGGGCAGCAACGCCAGTGAAGATTCCTGCTCGAGTGAGTTGGCCAGCATGGCGCTCAAAATGCGCGCAGTCTCGGTGCGGATGGGCGACCCGGCATATTGCGAAGGGACGTTGTATTGGTGGCCGTCACGCAGCATGGAATACAGGATATGCGGCGTGACCATTTTGCCGTCGTTGGCAATGGCGGAGGCCGCCATGAGCATCTGCATGGGGGTAACGGTGACACCCTGACCGAAGGCATTCGTGCCGAGGTCTACAGGATACCAATCCGTATCACCCGGGACCTTGAGCCTGCCCAGCGCTTCGCCAGAGAGGTCCACACCCGTTTGATGCCCCAGCCCGAAACGCTCCATGTATCCATAGAAGGTTTGGGTGCCCATTTGCGTGGAGAGCCAGGCCATGCACACATTCAGCGAATGTTGCAGACAGCCGGTCATATCTTGCTGGCCCCAGGGTTCACGGTTCCAGTTCCAGATGGTGATGCCACCCACTTCAATGGAGCCGGTATCGATGTAGGTGGTTTGCGGAGTGACCGTACCCGTATCGAGTGCCGCCGCCATGGTGAGGATCTTGACGACCGACCCGGCTTCATAGGCCATACCGATCGAGCGATTGTATTGGCTGCCGTTATCGTACAGCGAGAAGTAGTTGGTGTAGTTGTTCAGGTCGAGGCGGGGGGTGGTGGCCATGGCCAGGATCTCGCCGCTCTGCGGATTCATGACCACGATCGCGCCGTTCTCAGCACCGTATTTGGTCAGCGAGTCATCGAGGATCTTTTCCACACCGGCTTGCAAGTCGCGATGGACGGTCAGCACGAGCGTGGTGCCGTTGGGCACGCGCGGAATCTCGGTGGCTTTGTTCGGGTCGCGCGGCACCCACACCTGCACCGGGTTGCCGGCCAGCAGGTCGTTGTATTTTTCCTCAATACCAAAATAGCCGCGCCCATCACGGGTAACAAAACCCAGGATGTTCGAAGCCAGTGATTTCTCGGGGTAACTGCGCTGGAAGTGCGGCTTGAAGGCCAGGCCCGCGAGGCTGTCGTCGTGGTTCTGTTTGTTGGTTTCGATCTCGGCCTGCAGGGAAGCCACGGTCTGGTCGCCGACGTAATCCTGCACCACGATGTACTCCCACGTTTTCGGCGAGTTGATCAACTGGTTGTAGATATCATCGTAAGGTCTGCCGAGGTACTGGCTGAGGCGCTCCGCCAACCGCTCAGGATTCGCCATCTGACTCAGGCTCACCCCCACTTCATAGACGGTACGATTGCCTGCCAGCAGGTGGCCGTTGCGATCGTAGATCTCGCCGCGCTCGGGGTAGAACATGCTGAACTCGCCCGCATACTGGTCACCTTGCGAGAGGAAGATCTTGGCTTCGGCGCTGTTCTGGATGCGGATCATCTGCGCAATGACGGCCAGGCCCACCAGGGCAAACCCCATCACTAACACAAGCGAACGGATGGCATATTGCTGGCGCATATTACGAGCCTCCGCCTTTGATGCGTTGGTCGAACCATTCGATCAACGATTCGGTATATTCTTCAGGGAGCGGCTGCGGGAAGAAGCCTGCATCTTCCGCAGCGCGCAGCATGGCCGGCTCGGGCGCCACATAGCCCGGCACAGCCACATAATCGAGTTCGCCGGGCTTCACCGGGCGATAGCCGAGTTCGAGAGCACGGCGCTGCATTTCAGCGGAGGAAGTCAGGTCAGCAAGGCGGGTTTCCAGATCGGCATTCACGCGCTGGACGGCGGTGATCTGGACGCGCATATCCTGGATCTCGCGCCCGGCGGCGGCGGCACGCGCGGTCACCTGCAAATACAGCGCGGCGATCATGGAAAGTCCCACTACGGCGAGCAGGAACGCGCCCACATACTGGCGCTGAACACGCCATGGAGCTTGTTTGTAAGCATGGATGAGTTGAGTAGCTTGTGCCTGCATAACGACCTTTGATTTGGGCGAATTGGTCGCGTAACGCCGAATGACTTCGGCTTTACTGGTTTATAGTTTTTCGGCAATGCGTAATTTTGCACTGCGCGCTCTCGGATTATTGTGCGTTTCTTCGTCCGAGGGCAAAATGGGTTTGCGATTAACCTCTTTGATCACAGCGTTACGTTCGGTCTCGTAGATCCGTTCATACGGCGGATTCTTCAACTCGCGGCTTTGTTCGCGGAAGAACTCTTTCACGATCCGATCTTCCAGCGAATGAAACGAGATGATCGCGAGTCGGCCTCCGGACCTCAGGCCTGCCACGGCCTGCGGGAGCATCGTCTTCACAGACGCCAACTCGTCGTTGACGGCGATGCGCAGCGCTTGAAAAGTGCGCGTGGCGGGGTGCAGGCGGTCGCCGCGTCGGGGGGCAACGGCTTCGATGACAGCCACCAGTTCCCGGGTGGTCTGAAGCGGACGTTTATCCACGATGGCGCGGGCGATCTTGCGCGAGTCGCGTTCCTCGCCGTATTCGTAGATCAGGTCGGCCAGTTCCCGTTCAGAATACCTGTTCACGATATCGGCGGCGGTTTGTGGCAGGTGCGGGCCGAAGCGCATATCGAGCGGCGCATCGGCCTGGAAGGAGAAACCACGCTCGACCGTATCGAACTGCATGGACGAGGCGCCAAGGTCGAGCACGATGCCATCCACGGCCTCCCAGCCCAACTGCTTGAGTTGCATGGCAAGGGATGTGTAGGAGGCCTGCGCCAGATGGACGCGACCTTCGTAGGGAGCCAAGTTCCTGCGAGCGATCGTCAACGCCTGCGGGTCCACATCGAGACCCAGCAGTTGCCCATCTGGCGCACAGCCATCCAGTATGCCGCGGGCGTGCCCACCCGCGCCGACTGTTCCATCCACATAGCGCCCACCGGGGCGGGGCTGCAACGCGTGTATAATTTCTTTGTAAAGTACAGGTACGTGCGGTGTGTCGGTCATTGATGTATTGACGACTGGCGTCGTCACTACGAATTGCTGTTCTTTGAAAGATTAAGGGTGGCAAAGCGTTGGGTGTTGGCCTCCACATCGTGCAGGTTGTCCATTTGCTTTTGCCATTCAGCGGGCGTCCACACTTCGAAATATTCGCCCTGCCCTGCCACAGTGAGCTCGCCATTGGCAATGCCCAGAAACTCACGCAGGTTCTGTGGGACGAGGATGCGCCCGACCTTATCCACTTCGACCTGGTAGGCATTCGAAAGGATCAAGCGGCGCAACATACGCGCCGAAGGGTCAGCCATGTTCATGCCGTTGATCACGGTGTACACTTCATTGAAGTGCGCTTCGGTCATCACCATCAAGCATTGGTCAAAGCCTTGTGTGATGTAGGCCCCGGCAGCCAGCAGGTCACGATAGCGCGCCGGGATCATCAGGCGCCCTTTGTCATCGAGATTGTGCTGGAACTGACCTAAGAACATTTGTGCTATACTCTCTTTTAATTGATGAACGCCGGGGCGACCGGCGCTCATTTACCACTTTCTACCACTTTTTCCCACATTATACGCTCTTTGATGTAAAAATCAAGACCGCGTACCATTTCAGTCGCATAATCAGGACTTTTTAACCACCATCTATGGTCACTTCTGCCCCATTCACTCTGCTCGAAGCCAATCAGTGGAAAGATTATGCCCTGCTCGATAGCGGCGACGGCTTGAAACTCGAACGTTTCGGCAAATACACCTTCGTACGCCCTGAGGCCCAAGCCATGTGGAAGCCTGCCCTCAATGCCGAGTGGAAAAAAGCCGATGCGGTCTTCATTCCCAGCGGCGAAGAAAGCGGCGGACATTGGGAATGGAAAAAGAAAAGCGCCGAAGAATGGAACATGCATTACCCGCTGCCTCATTCCCCCAACGGACTGACCTTCAAAGTGATGACGACGCCCGGACGCCACCTCGGCGTCTTCCCCGAGGTCGCCTCGCACTGGGACTTTATGGCTGGCCTCGTCCGAAAAGCCGCCACTCCCCCGAACGTTCTCAACCTATTTGGCTACACCGGCCTTGCCACCCTCGCCGCCGCCGCCGCCGGAGCCAAGGTGACCCATGTGGATGCATCCAAAAAGTCCGTGGGCTGGGCGCGTGAGAATCAGGCGCTCTCCAAACTGGCTGAGGCCCCCATCCGCTGGATCGTGGACGATGCGCTCAAGTTCGTGCAACGCGAAGCGCGGCGCGGCGCGAAGTACGACGGCATCATCCTCGACCCGCCCAAATTCGGGCGCGGACCCAAAGGCGAAGTGTGGGAAGTGTACAAATCCCTGCCTACGCTGCTCGAAGCCTGCCGAGAATGCTTGAGCGCCAAACCACTCTTCGTCGCGACGACCGTCTACGCCGTGCGCGCTTCAGCGATCCACGTGGCGCAAGCCATGGAAGATATGATGTCAGGTTTTGGAGGAAAGATCGACATGGGCGAACTGGTCACCCGCGAGCAAAGCGCGGGACGGCTGTTGTCACAAGCGGTGTATGCCCGCTGGGAAAATTCCTGACCTTCACTCCCTTAATCCCCGCCTAACCTTTTCCTAGACAAAACCCTGTGGGCATGGGACAATCTGCGCCGCAACATCAAAAACGAAGGAGCATGATTCATGACCGCCGACAGGAAAAACAAACGCCTTGAAAGACGCGAAAAAGCGCAAAAACAAGCCAGCCAGAACCGCCTGGTCACCATTCTTTTGATCACGGTCGGTGCCCTGTTCATCGTGGGCGCCTTCCTCTACCCGCAGATCCGCCCCATTGCCGATATTGTCCCTGTAGATGTGGCGCCCAAAGCCCAGGCCAACGACAACACCCTCGGCGACCCGAACGCCCCCATCCAGATCGTCGAATATTCCGACTTCCAATGCCCGTTCTGTGAGCGCTTCGCCACCACCACCGAGCCATTGCTCGAAGAATACTTCATCAACACCGGCAAGGTGCTCTTCACCTACCGCTCCGCGGGCAACTGGGTGAGCGGCAACCTGGGTGGCGTCCGCACCGAATCGCAGGATGCCGCTGCTGCAGCCTACTGCGCCGGAGACCAGGGCAAATTCTGGGAAATGCACGCCGCGCTCTTCGCCAACAACCGCGACGTGGAAGACCAGGGCTCGTTCACCGACCGCCGCCTGGCCGCCATTGCCGAAAGCATCAGCCTCGACATGACCGCCTTCAACGATTGCTATTCCAGCGGCAAGTTTGCAGACCGGGTGCAACAGGACTTCGATGACGCCACCGCCGCCGGCATTCAAGGCACGCCCTACTTCGTCATGACCTACAAGGTCAACGGCGAAGTCAAGACCGAGACCATCGACGGCGCGCAACCCATCGATGTTTTCCAGCAGAAGATCGAAGCCGCCCTGCAAATCGCCGACAAGTAACCACAGAATGACTGGAACCAACGGACACGGAGACGCAATCCCGTGTCCGTTTTTGATTCAGGCAAGAGGGTTATAATCTTTTTTGGATACGTTGAGCAACCTGCCATGCCACCAACCGCTGTCACCTTGATATTTTGAGGACACGATGAACAAACGCCGCTTCGCACTCCTTTTGAATGGTCTCCTGCTCTTCAGCCTGATCCTCTCTGCCTGCGGAGGCGCCCCCACGCTGCCCCCGCTACCCAGCCTCAACCCTGCCAACACTGCTGCACCGGCCACACCCACCTCAGCCGTCGTGGCCGCCCCGCAAGCCTACCCGCCCGCCCTCGTCGAAACCGACCCACCCATTGGCGCCAGCATCGGGCAGACTGCGCCACTCACCTTCTACTTCAACCAGGCCATGAACAAGGCCTCGGTCGAAGCCGCCTTCAGCGGACTGCCCCAGGGTGCCTTCACCTGGACCGATGACGCCACCCTCGTCTTCAGCCCTGCGCAGGCGTTTCAACCCAACGCGCAAGTCACCATCACGATAGCTAACACGGTGCAATCGGCCTCCGGGTTTGGGCTGGCCGAACCTATCACCCTCAACTACACCGTCTCAGACTTTTTACGCGCCGTCAACATCCTGCCGCAGGCCAATGCCCTCGATGTGGATGTTTCAGCTGCAGTGGTGGCTTCGTTCAACCAGCCCGTGCTCCCGCTGGGCGCAGACTCAGACTCCCTGCCCCCGGCCTTTACGCTCGTCCCTGCCGCCAAGGGGCAGGGCGAATGGCTCAACACCAGCACCTACATCTTCTACCCCGAACCCGCCCTGAACGGCGGGACGGAATACGCCGTCAGCTTGAATCCGGATCTTCGGTCTGTAACAGGCGTCGGGTTTGCGGGAAGCGAAGGCAACGCCTGGAAGTTCGTCACGGCCAGCCCGCGCGTCGTCTCGGTGAATCCGCCGGAGGGCAGCCCCATCCCGCTCGACCCGCAGATCGAAGTCACGTTCAACCAACCCATGGACCGCGGCAGCGTGGAGGCCAACTTCCTGCTCAATGGCACGACCGGCCCCACCACCGGCAAATTTACCTGGAACGACGATGCAACTGTGGTGACCTTTAAACCCAACGACCTGCTGGCACGCGGTGTGGGCTACTTGTTAAACGTGGGGGCGGATGCAAAATCGCAAGGCGGCACGCGGCTGGGTACGGCATTTGGGGCGGTGTTGAACACGTACCCCAATTTCGCTGTTAAAAGCGCCGAGGTGAATTTTGGCTTTATCAAACTGGAGTTGAGTTCGCCGCTGGCGGAGGGCGAGTACCAACAATACATCACCGTGGACCCGCCGCTCGAACTTTCGACCGGGCTCATCGAGGGCACGCAGTTGAGCGTGTTCGGTGACTTTACGCCCGATACTGATTACAAAGTGGAGATCGCCGGGAACCTGCCCGACCAATGGGGCCAGACCCTCGGCGCGCCATACAAACTGGATTTCCGTTCTGCGCCGTTACCGGCCAGCCTGTCGCTCAATGTATACGCCTCTTCCACTTCATTTGTGCGCCCCGAGGAACCGGTGCTGTACGCCAGGACCGTGAGCATACAGGATGTGGACCTGACCGTGGCCCCGCTCACGCTGACCGAATACATCACGATGCAGGATTCGTTCGAGAACCAACAGGCTTTCAACCCTGCCAACCCCGAAACCATTTCTCAGACCCTGCCCCCCGCCCGCGGACGGCAGGAAGTGAAGTTGAACCTTACGCGGCAGAACACCCTGCCCACCGGGTTGTATTACGTCAGCCCGTCTTCACCGCAAATGCAGACCAAATTCAAACAGGTCTTCTTTGCCGCAGCGAGCCAGGTGAACCTGACCTTCAAACTTGGCGCCACCGAGGCCTTCCTCTGGGCGGTGGATCTGACCTCCCGTGCGCCGGTGGCCAACGCGCCCGTGACGATCTACGATAACAAAGGCCTGCCGCTTGGTTCAGGCGTCACCGATGAAAGCGGTATCTGGCAGGGGCCGGTGGGCGACCGTGACGCCTTCAGCCCCGTGTTCGCTGTGCTGGGCGCGCCCGGTGAAGCCACCTTCGGGTTGGCGGTCAGCAATTGGAACACGGGCTTCAACGCCTACGACTTCGGATATGTGCAGGATGTGCAGAAGCCACATCTCTCCATTTATCTGTACACTGACCGCCCGATCTACCGCCCTGGGCAGACGGTCTATTACAAAGGTGTGGTGCGCGAAGCCTTCGATGGCCGCTACCAACTGCCGACCGTGAAGGACATTCCGCTCACGCTCACCGATGCCAACGGCAACCAACTTGCCAGTTTGAACCTGCCGCTTTCACCGTTCGGCACGTTCAACGGTCAGTTCGAACTACCCAGCGAAGCCGCGCCCGGGGGGTACACCCTCTCGAACCCGGCGTTGCAATTCTATTTTGCCTTTCAGGTGGCCGAATACCGCAAGCCGGAGATCGATCTGAAAGTGGCCTTTGCCAACGCAGACCTCAAAGCGGGCGGCTCAGCCAAAGCCACGGTCGATGCGGCGTATTACTTCGGCGCGCCTGCCGGGAATGTTGCGGTGAACTGGACCGCCTATGTGCGCCCGGCGTACTTCCCCATCCCCAACTTTGAAACGGGCGTGTTCGACGATTCGTGGCTGGACGTCTTCCGGCGCTCGAACGCGACAGCCTCCGACAACTTTGGCCTGGTCCTCGGACAGGGGACGGGTCAGACTACGGGGAAGGGGCAACTGTCCATTGAGCTGCCAGCCATCCCTGAGTCGGATGCGGAGCAGGTGGTGACGTTGGAGGTCACAGTGGCGGACGAGTCGGGGGTGCCGGTCAGCGCACGTTCACAGGTCAACATCCACCCGGCTGAGTTCTACATCGGCTTGCGGCCTGACCAATGGTTTGGCACGGCCAAATCAGCCCTGGGTTTTGATGTGCTCACCGTGGATTGGGCCGGGGAAACCTCCGGCGATAAAACCCTGGTGGCCGAGTTCAAGCAGGTGCGCTGGGAAAAGAAACTCGATGCCAACAACTTCCCCGAATATACGCCGGTGTACACACCGGTCTCGAGCAGCAACCTGGCCACCGGCCCTGATGGGCGCGCCCGGTTGTCGTTCATTCCGCCCACGGCAGGGACGTTCATGCTCGATGTCTCTGGCAACGGCGCACGCACCCAGACCTTGATCTGGGTGGGCGGTGCAGATAGCGCCATCTGGGCCGACCTGCCCAGCCAGCGCCTGCAACTAACCGCGGACAAGGACGCGTATCGTCCCGGCGATACGGCCAAGGTCTTCATTCCGAACCCGTTCGCGGGCGAGGCGCTGGGGCTGGTCACTGTGGAACGCGGGACCGTTTCAAGATCTGAGGTGGTGACCATCAGCGGCAGCGGACGTGAATACAGCCTGCCGCTCACCCTCGCCGAAGCACCGAATGTGTATGTGAACGTGACCCTGCTTGGGCAGGGCAATGAATTTAGAAGCGGCATGGTGAATATTCCGGTTGCGCCAGATGACCTGGCATTGAACGTGCAGGTCTCGGCCAACCCACCCGAGGCCGGGCCGCGCGACCAGGTGACGTTCGACGTCAGTGTGACCGACGCGCAAGGCGCACCCGTGACCGGCGAGTTCTCGTTCGCCGTGGTGGATAAAGCCGTGCTGGCGCTGGCCGACCCCAATGCCGAAGATATCCTCCCCGCCTTTTACAAAGAGCAACCGCTCGGCATCACCACCGGGCTCTCGGTGGCTGTGTATGGTGGGCGCAACCTGCCCGAGATCGGCGGTCTCGGCGGCGGGGGCGGCGGAGACCTGGCCTTCATTCGCGAGGACTTTCCCGATACCGCCTATTGGAACCCCACGCTCATCACCAACAGTGAAGGCCGTGGACAAGTGACCCTGACCCTGCCCGATTCGCTCACCACCTGGAACATCGATGTGCGCGGCCTGACCGCCGACACCAAAGTGGGGCAGGCGCAGGCTGAGTTGGTCTCCACCAAGCCGCTGCTCATCCGCCCGGTGACGCCGCGTTTCCTCGTCAGCGGCGACCATGTGCTGATGGCCGCGATCGTCAACAACAATACCGCCAGCCCGGTGCAGGCCGCAGTCAACTTGCAAAGCGCTGGCTTTGTGCTCGATGACCCCGGCAAGGCCACCTACAATGTAGAGATCCCCGCCAATGGCCGCTATCGCGTGGAATGGTGGGGCACGGCAGGCCAGGCGCAATCTGCCGACCTGGTATTCTCCGTCACCACCAGCAGCACGCCCGCCCTGCAGGATTCTGCGCGCCCGGTGTGGGGCAGCCTGCCGATCTTGCAATACACTTCGCCCCAGGCATTCGTGACGGGTGGAGTATTGAAGGGTGCGGCCTCACAGCAGGAAGTCATCTCACTGCCGCGCACGTACGATCCCACGAGCGGCGGCCTGGAGGTGGAGTTAAGCACCTCGCCGGCTGGCAACTTGTTATCGGCGTTGGAGGCGATGCGCGCGCCCGAGGCCTCTCCGAGCGCCGAGACGCTGGTCTCGTATCTCCTGCCGCATATCGAAGTCTATCGCGCGTTGAACGGCGAAGGCCTGAGCAATGCCGAACTCTCGGCGCGCGTCACGGCCTATCTTGAGACCAGCGCCAGCCGTCTGGCTGCGCTGCAAAATGCCGATGGCGGTTGGAGTTGGTGGCGCAACGCGTTCGGTGAGAACAAATCAGACCCGTATCTTTCGGCGTATGTGTTCCTGGCCTTGCAGCGGGCGCGCATCACTGGCGCAGGCGTGAGCGATGAAGTGTTCATCCGCGGCGCAAGCTATTTGCAGACTGCGCAACCTGCCCTCGATGCCAACACCGCCAGCGAAGCGCTCGATACCGCGGCCTTCATTCAATTCGCGTTGAGTCAGGTCGGCCCCGTGGACCCGGCGCAGGCCGAGGCCCTCTATGCCCAGCGTGACCGCTTCAGCCCGGTGGGCCGCGCCTTCACCGCCATGGTGCTGCAAACCCTAAACCCCGGCGACCAGCGCGCCAAAGACCTGGTCTCGAACCTCGAAACATCTGCCATTCAAAGCGCCTCCAGCGCCCACTGGGAGACGCCCAGCGTCAGCATCTTTACGCGCGGCTCGTCCATCTACACCACCTCGGTGGTGCTGTATGCCCTTGCCCAACTCGACCCCACCAACGTGGTGGTCTCGAACGCAGTGCGCTGGCTCACCGCTCATCGCAACGCCGAGGGCCTGTGGAACATCGGTCACGATAACGCCTGGGCCCTGCTCGCGCTCAACCAGGCCATGGTCGGCATCGGTGATATCCGCGCCGATTACGCCTTCAACGCCACCCTCAACGGCGGCCCGCTGACCAGCGGCGATGTGGCGGGCATTCAGATCGACCCGCTCACCGCCACCGTGCCGCTCGAGTTCCTCTCCAAAGCCGCCAACCTGCTGACCATCACCCGCGAAGACGGCCTCGGCCGCCTGTATTACAACGCGGTGCTCAACGTCAACCGCCCGGTGCAGGATGTGAAGCCCATCGACAAAGGCCTGCGCATCGACCGCGTCTACTGCCAGACCGACCCGAACGCCAAAACCTGCACGCCGCTCACTGCCCTTTCGCTGGCCTCCGGGCAAACGGTCACCGCCCAGCTGACGTTGATCCTCCCCACCGACATGTACTACCTCATGCTCGAAGACTTCATCCCCGCCGGTATGGAGATCCTCGACCGCAACCTCAAGACCAGCCAACAAGGCCCAGACTCGACGAACATCCAGGCCCAATTCGACGACAAGACGCCCTATGCCGAGGGCTGGGGTTGGTGGTTGTTCAACCAGCCGCAGATCCGCGATGACAGCATGCTGTTCTCGGCCAACTTCCTCCCCGCTGGCACCTATGTGTTGACGTATACGCTCGTGCCATTGCAAACCGGCGAATATCAGGCGCTCCCCGCCCATGCCTGGCAGACCTTCTTCCCTGAAGTGCAAGGCACCAGCGCGGGCGCGGTCTTCGAGATCAAGCCGTAAAGTT
>CAZJMZ010000026.1:0-20771 GCA_964547115.1 uncultured Anaerolinea sp.
CCCGCTCCCTCTCAGAGTGACATGCTATTTTAGCTGTCCGCCGTATCCAACACGGCTTTGACGATTCGATCATATCCTGTGCACCGGCACAAATTCCCCGCCAGCCAGGCGCGGACCTCCGCTTCGGTGGGTTGGGGATTGTGGTCGAGCAGGGCTTTGCTCGCGACGATGAAGCCCGGGGTGCAGAAGCCGCATTGCAGGGCGGCGTGTTCGACAAATTTCTTTTGCAAGGGGTGAAGTCCATCAGCAGAGGCGATGCCTTCGATGGTGGTGACTGAGCGTCCCTGGGTTTCAACGGCCAACACCAAACAGGAATTGACCAGCACGCCATCAAGAATCACATTGCACGAGCCACAGTTGCCGTTGTTGCAGCCCTCTTTCGCGCCCATGAAGCCGAGCGTCTCGCGTAGCACTTCGAGCAGGCTCTGGCGCGGTTCGCAGAGAAAGTCGATCTCTGTGCCATTAATGGTGGCACTAACTTGAACTTTATTCGACATAGGTTCCTCCGGCGCGTTCGATGGCTTTATCGAGAGCACGTTCCACTAAAACTGCGACAAGATGTTTGCGGTGTTCGGCGGTGCCGCGCAAATCGGTGATGGGCCTGGCGATGGATTGGGCGATCCGCGCGGCTTCTTTGATGTTGGCGCGAGTCAAAGCCGTCCCTGAGAGAAAGGCTCCGGCTTCAGAAGCAAGTAGCGGAGTAGGGGCGACCGCGCCGAGTCCGATGCGGGCCGAGACGATCCGGTCGCCATCCAGGATCACAGAAGCCCCTGCGCCAACGACGGCAATATCCATTTCGTTGCGCGGGATAAAGCGCAAATAAGCCGCGCCGAAATTCTTTGGTGGCACGGGCACGGTGATATGTGTGAGCAGTTCGCCGATTTGCAGCGCATTCCTGCCGGGCGCAATACAAAACTCCTCCGCTGGCAGTGTTCGCCTGCCGCCCTGACCGGTGAGGTGGCAGACCGTGTTGTGGACAATGAGTGCGGGGATCGAATCAGCGGCAGGGGAGGCGTTGCACAAATTGCCACCCACACTGGCGCGCCCCTGGATCTGCACGCCGCCAATGAGGTGAATGCCATCCACCAGGCCGGGATAGGAACGTTTAACGATGGGGTCCGCGCAAATATCGCGGCATGCTACGGCCGCGCCGATGCGCAAGCCGTTCTCGTCATGCGTGATGTGCATGAGGTCAGGGATGTGTTTGACATCCACCACAAGGCGCGCGGTGCGCCGTCCCTCCCGTAGCTGGACGATCAGGTCTGTGCCGCCGGTGAGCACGCGGGCGTCGCCGTTGTGACTTGCCAGCAGCGAGACGGCTTCATCCACGCTCCGGGGTGCAATGTAGTCGAAGGCTTGCATGTGTCCTCCGTTTGGGGGGAAAGATGGAAGGATTATACCCCTGTGAATGAAACCGCTATGCGTGGATAAAAAACAGGTACGCACGCAACGTGTGTACCTGTTTCTTTGGTCTACTTAATTACCGGCCCGCCTGCTCTACTCGTCCTCTTCTTCCTGCTTTCCGAAGATCTCATCGATCTTCTTCATCACCTCAGCGGTCAACTTTGGCGTGACTTCCACCGCCTGCATGTTTTCTTTGACTTGCTTCACATTGGTCGCGCCGGTGATGACCGTGCTCACGTGCGGATTCTTCAAACACCACGCCAGTGAGAGCTGCGCCACGGTGCAGCCGAGTTCATCAGCCACATCCATGAGTGTGCCGACCTTGGCCAGGCGTTTCTGGTCGGTGAGACTTTTGTGCAGCCATTCGTAGCCTTTCAACCCACCGCGGCTCTTCTTCGGAATGCCCTTTTGATATTTGCCTGAAAGCAAACCCGAAGCCAGCGGGCTCCAGATGGTCGAACCGTATCCATAATCGTTGTAGAAACGGGCATACTCTCCCGCAAAGCGATGACGCTCAAACAGGTTGTAAACCGGTTGTTCGGTGACCGGCTTGTGCAGGTGGTGCTTTTCTGCGATCGCGATGGCATCCACGATTTCTGCAGCGCTCCACTCAGAGGTGCCCCAGTAAAATGCCTTGCCCCACTCGATCAGATTGTGCATCGCCCACACCGTCTCTTCAATGGGGGTGGTTTTGTCCGGGCGGTGGCAATAGACCACATCCACATAATCCATGCCCAGGCGTTCCAGTGAGCCGTTTAGGCCTTCGATCAGGCGTTTGCGGTTCAAGGTATTCTTCTCGTTCACGTTATCGTGCAGGCCCCAATACAACTTGGTGGTGATGAGATAACTACCCCGGCGCCACTTCAGACGTTTCAGGGCCGCGCCCATCACCTCCTCCGATTTGCCGCTGGCATATACTTCGGCATTATCGAAAAAGTTCACGCCGTGGTCATAAGCTGCCGCCATGATCTCCGCGGCTGCCGCCACATCCACCTGATTCTTGAATGTTACCCAGGATCCAATGGAAAGTTCGCTCACGCGAATCCCCGTCCGCCCCAAATGTCGATAGTTCATTCTTCGTCTCCAATATATGAATTTCTCTCCATTATAATCTTCCCATGCAACGCACCCTGCCATTCGCATTCTCTACTCTAATTTTTTTGTTAACTGCTTGCGCCTCTCAACCGGCCTCCTCCACGCCCCAATCGGGAGACCTGTCCCCGTACCTCACCGCCACCCCGGCCCCGACTCAGACTCCCGAAGGCCTGGTTCCCATCACCACGCCTTTGGCTTCGCCCACGCCTTTTATCTATACCATCACACAAGGCGAGACCATGAGCAGTGTCGCACTCAAGTTCGGTGTCGCGCTCGCAGACCTGCAAGCCGCCAACCCGGAGGTGAATCCCAGCGCCATGTCAGTGGGGCAGGTGCTGCGCATCCCCTCGAACCCTGATAACCCATCCGGTGAGCCGACCCCAACACCAGCGCCGTTCACCATTACCCAAAACCACTGTTACCCCACTGCCAACCGGGGCCTGTGGTGCTTTGTACTGGCCCGCAATGACACCTCTGATTTTATGGAAAACCTATCGGCGCAAGTGACCCTGGTGGATGCGAACAACAATCCCCTGGGCGGGTTGACCGCGCTCCTGCCACTGAATATTCTGCCGCCGAACTCGGCTCTGCCCTTGAGTGTGTACTTCCCGCCAACGATCCCCCTGGATGCGAAACCTCAAGTGCAGGTGTTGACCGCCATCCGCTTGCTGCCGGGTGACGAACGCTACCTGCCTGCCACGGTGACCAACACCCTCGTGCAGGTGGATGCTGAAGGGTTGAGCGCACAGGTCAACGGGCAGGTATTGTCTTTGAGCCAAACGTCAGTGGCGACGCAGGTTTGGGTGGCAGCGACAGCCTACGACGAAGCCGGACGCGTAGTCGGCGTCCGGCGGTGGGAAGCGGTGGGGGCGAGTCTGGATCCCGGGGCGAGTCTACCGTTCGAGATGTTGGTCTCGAGTGTGGGCGGCAGGATCGCGCGTGTGGAGTTTGCCGTTGAAGCCCGGCCTTAAAAGAGACAGTCACCTTCAAGGTGACTGTCTCTTTTTTATTTCCCTGCGATCCATAAGTAACGTTCGATGGGTATATCGATCGGGGTGAAGACGTAACCTTTGATATATGGCTTGACCAGTTCGTAGGAAAGCGAATGGGTGGTGAAGAGCGCTGCCGCATCATCGACGATGAGTTGTTCGGCTTGCTGGTACAGGGCGATGCGTTTAGTCACATCCTGTTCGATGCGCGCGGTTTCGAGTAGAGAGTCGAGGGCGGGGTTCGAGTAACCGCCGTTGTTCTGCGCGGAGCCGGTGTGAAAGAGCACATCGGCAAAATTTTCGGGGTCGGGGTAATCGGCGCACCAGCCGCTGCTGAATAGCTGGCCATGATTGCCGGAATAGATCTGGTCGTAATAGTAGTTCGGCTCTAGATTTTCGACCGTGATGGTCACGCCGAGATTCTGTTCCCACATCTGCGCCAGGGCGGCCACATCGGCACCAATGTAACTGCCTACGCCTCCATCGGTAAACACGATGGGTGGCAGGCCTTGCGGCCCGCCATATTTGGATTGCTTGAGCAATTCGCGGGCCTGGGCGGGGTCGTAAGGCAGCGCACGCAGGTTGAGGTTGAAGCCGGGCAGCGCAGGTGGATACAAGCCTTTGGCCGGGAGTGAATGGCCGTTCAAGACCACATCGATATATTTCTGGCGGTCGAAGGCCATGCTGAAGGCCTTGCGGACGTTGACATCATCGAACGGCGGACGTGTGGTATCGAAGGTGATGTAGCCGGTGCACAGGTTCACGCCGGTGACAAGTTCGTTGTGCAATGGCTCGGTCGGTTCGAGGAAGCGGTCGGCATCGAATCGGCTGATGCCGGTGATGTCGATCTCATTTGATTCGTACAAGCGGATACCCACGCCACTGTATAACTGCACCACCACATATGGGATCGAAGGCGCACCGAGGTAAAAATCCTGATTCGCTTCATAGACCATGGATTCGAAACGCGTCCATTCCTTGAGTTTGTATGGGCCGGTGCCATTGGGCTCGCGATACCATTCATCGCCGCTCTCCACATTGTCCTTGTCGACTACAAAGGCGGTGGCATAGGTCAATTTGTAGAGGAAGTACGGTTTGGGTGCATCGATCGTTACTTGTAACGTGTGTTCATCGAGCGCCTGTAAGCCAGAGATCATGGCGGCTGTTCCGGCCTTCCGTTCGCGCACCCCCACGATATCGCCGAGGTAGGTCAACGCGGTTTCTGAGGCAAGTTCGGGGCTGGCAGCACGATCCCATGAGTAGATGACGTCCTGTGCGGTGACGGCGCGCCCGTTGTGAAATCTGGCGTTGGTGCGCAGGTGAAAAGTGTAGACAGTGCCGTCGTCACTGATATCCCATTTTTCGGCGAGGTCGGGTGTGAGATTCAGTTGTGGGTCGAACGAGACCAGACCACTGAAGATGCGTTTATCGCCCGAGCCGAATGTGGTGGCGGGGTCATAGTCGCGTGGATTAGTGGACTCGCCTCCGGCCAACACCAGGGCCTGGTCGAGCGGTACATCCTTTTGCCACGCTGAAGCTGGGTATGCGCTGGCGGAGACAAGCGCTGCGAGACCCACCAACATGCCAACCAGGGCTATGATCGATATTCTTTTACGCATGGCCGCCTCCTTTGCGGTTGTCTCTGCGGACGACCAACCCCAGCACGATCACGCCGATGATGAGCAGAAAAATCAAGCAGAAACAGAGCAGGGCAATGGTCAACCCGAGCGGCGGACCGGTGGGTGTTTCAGTTGCAGGAGTGGATTGTCCATTGAAGGAAGAGGTGGGCAGGGGCGTAACGGTGGCCTGCAATACCAATGGTGCGCCTGAGACCGGCACGATGGTGGGCACATGGGTCGGTGTGGGCTGGGCGGTGGGTTGAGCGGCGGCTTTGCGTGGTTGTGCGCCGATGGCTGTACGCCAGGCATCTTCGAGACCGTCGCTATCGAAGCCGTAGGTCTGTTGCAGGGCCTGATCAGGAGTGAGGCCGTTGCGCAGGGCGCTGAGCAGGTCGGTCATTTTTTTCTGGCCGTGCGTCTCGATCAGGAAGTTCACAAGGCTGTACGATTGCGCGTATGAAAGATTAGCTTTATCAGATACCTCTGAAAAGCCGCCACTGATGGAGCGCACGCTGAGCAAGGTATCGTTGCGAATGGCTGCGTCAAGCGGTTCCTGAAATTGGGCGTCGAGTGGCCCTTCGGAATAGACGGCCAGTCCCTCGTTCAACCACTGGGGTACAAAGCCCAGGCATGAGAAGGTGAAGTGCCCCACCAGTACATGCGTCAACTCATGGATGACGGTATCTTCGTCCCAGCCGGAGTTGGAACCGGAAGTGCCCAGAATAACAATATTCTGGTCTGGGAACGCCTGGCCCCCGGTCCACGAAGGTTCGTAAAGGATGGCATCTTGCAGGTCTTGATAGTTGGGGTAGACGTAGACATCGACCGGGTCGGTTGTGGTGAGACCCGCTTCCTGTGCGTTACGTTTCAGGCCTTCGAGCCCGGCATTAAGCATGCGTTGCGCAAAGTCCTTATCGAGGCCGTAGTAGTGCAGGCGCAGTTGGCTGCTGGTGAGGGTCTTCCACGGGTGGATGTCATCGAGCCAGGTGGCGGTTTGTGTTTCGGTGACAGTTTCCTGGCCGTTGGCATCAGTGATGCGCCAGCGCCACCAAAGTTGTGAACCGGGCGGCAGTGAGCCGCTTTGGCGCATCTCCCAAGTCCACTCGGGGCGAACGGTCTGGCCGGGGGTGATCTGTGGAAAGGCTTTGGCGATGACCTCACCGCACGTTTGTTGCTCGTTGCCATACTCGAGCACCACGGAGCGGATCTCCACGTCGCTGTTGAGGGTGGCGCGAAAGGTGGCGCTTTCGGGAAAGTTCATGTCGACCTGGTTGTCTTTCACAGAGATGGTTGGGGCGGAGGCCAGAACAGTGTGAAAGGGGAGCAGGCTGAGGGTGGTCAGAAGCGCGAACAGGATGCGAATCCGGTGCATAAACAAGATCTCCAAGTCTACAAAGGTGGAAAAAAATCGGACACCTTCCAGAGTCTTTTCAAGGAAAGGTCATTAGTTTGACGCGGGTATACCTTGCAAGTATAATCTTTCCACTCTCCCCGCTGGGAGATTCTTTTGAGGTGTCCATGGCTTTACGTGGCAATTTACGCGATTTTACAATTACCCAACTCTTGAACCTGATCAATCTAGCCCGTAAAACCGGGACTTTGGTCATTGATGGACCCAGTGAGCAAGCCTATGTTTCCTTCCGTGAAGGCAAATTGGCGTATGCGCGCGTGGGGCAGGAGGATGGGACGCTGGCGACGGTGTTGCACAAGGCAAACCGGTTGACCGTCAATCAATATCGCGCGATCGTAGAGCGCGCCGGGAACATCACCGATAAAGAACTGGGTCTGTTGTTGATCAATGCCGGTTATCTGACGCAGGAGGAGATTCTCTCGAACCTGCAGGGTTACTTCACCGATGTGGTACGGCGTTTGTTCACCTGGGTGGAAGGCTTCTTCCGCTTTGAGGCCGAGATGATGCCACCGCCAGACCGCATTAATGTGCGGCTGGACCTGGAAAACATCATCATTGAAGGTTCGCGCCAGCTGCGTGAGTGGGAGCAATTGGGCGATGAGATTCCCAGCCTCGATATGGCGTTGAAATTCACCGACCGGCCTTTGAAAAATGTGAATTTGAGCGTGGAAGAATGGCGTGTGGTCTCGTATATCAACCCGAAGAATACGATGAAGCAGATCGCGCAGACGAACAAGATGTCGGATATCGAGATCCGCCGCGTTGTCTATGGCCTACTGCAGGCGGGGTTGGTGGAGATCATCCGTCCGGAGGGCGTGGTGGTGCAACAGCATCCGAGCACGTTCCCGACACAAGACAAGGAAGAACAAAAATCTTTGGTCAATAAATTGATCGGACGCATCCGTTCACTCTAATGGAACAGGCGGAAGGATAATTTTATGCAGACAGTAAAAATGGTTGTCACAGGCCCGTTCAGCGCCGGTAAGACCGAGTTCATTCAGTCGGTCAGCGAGATCGATGTCGTTTCCACGGAGCGCAAGATCTCCAATTCGGCAGAGCGGTCTGTCAAGGAAGCCACCACTGTTGCCATGGACTTTGGCCGCATCACCGTGGATGATGACCTGGTGCTTTATCTGTTCGGCACGCCCGGGCAGAAACGTTTTGATTTCATGTGGGAGATCCTCTCGGAGGGCATGCTCGGTTTCATCGTGATGGTGGATAGCACCCGCCCCGAGACCTTCCGCGAAGCCCGCTCCATTTTAGAGACTTTCCGCGCCTATGCTCCCACGCCGTATGTGGTGGCGGCCAACAAGCAGGATAAAGAAGATGCCTGGGACCTTGAAGATATGCGGCATGCCTTGCGCCTGGAGAGCAAGGTCAAATTCCTGCCGTGTGTAGCCACTGATAAGAACACCGTCAAAGCCATCCTGCTCGAGTTGCTGTATGGCATCCTTGCAGAGATGGATGCGAACAAGTCGTAGAAAAATTGGCGTCTGATAGCAGGTTGCTGTGTCTTCGATAACTACCGATCAGGGCATCGTTCATTACGAAGTGTACGGGCGTGGCAAGCCTGTCATTCTGCTGCATGGCTGGCTCGGTTCGTGGGGGTTGTGGCAGGAGACGATGGGCTACCTCGGTCGTTACTATCGCACCTATGCCTTGGATTTTTGGGGGTTTGGTGAATCAGGCAAGAAACGTGAAACCTATGCCGTTCAGGATTTTGTCAGCCTGGTCAACCAGTTCATGGAACAGCTCGGCATCAGCCATGCGCCGTTGGTGGGGCACAGCATGGGTGGTACGGTCAGCCTGTCTGTGGCCATCCGTTATCCCGAACGGGTCAGCAAAGTAGTGGTGGTGGGTTCACCCATCGTCGGTACATCGCTTGCACCGCTCTTGAAAATGGCCGGGTATCGCACCAGCGCATTCGCCATCTTCAACATGATGGGCGCTTTCCGCGCATTCATGAAATATTACTATTCCCGGGCCATTTGTTCGGACCCGCGTTTCCCTGAGATGATGGACCGCGATCTGACCAAGACCACGCTCGAATCATTCCTCCTTTCGATTGCCTCCCTCCGAAGAACCGACCTGCGCCCCCTGCTGGATCAAATCACCATTCCCGCCCTGGGCATCTACGGTGACCTTGACAAGATCGTCCACCCAAAACAGTGGCAGCCCATGCAAAAGGGCATCGCCCACGCGCAGATCGCACGCTTTCCGCAGGCGGGTCACTTCCCCATGCTGGAAGAGCCGCAAAAATTCTCTGAAACGCTAAAAGCTTTCCTCGACAAAGAGACTGAAGTGCCCATTCCGCACCCGGTCTCTGTTGCTCCCATCCCAACCCCAACTCCATCGGTAACCCTCGCTCCATGACCCAATCCCCAACCTACTATTATCCCAATCGCATGGGGCGGATCATTCTGCTCTCGATGGAGGAGGTGATGGGGCGCAACGGTCTGCAGGCGCTATTAAACCTTGCCTCCCTGCCTGAGTTTGTCGCTGCGTTCCCGGCTGATGATACGCAAGCGGGCTTCTCGTTCAGTGCCCTCAGCGCCCTCACAGAGACGCTTGAACAGGCTTATGGGCCGCATGGCGGGCGCGGACTCTCCACCCGCATCGGTAGGGCCTGTTTCAACTATGGGATGCGTCAATACGGCGTCCAGTTGGGGTTGACGGAGATGGCGTTCCGGTTGTTGCCCATGCCGCAGAAGTTGCTGGCCGGCGCCCAGGCCTTTGCCGGATTATTCAATAACTTCACCGACCAGCGTGTCCATGTGGAAGTGGAGGACGGCAAGATCCTGTGGCATATCGAGCGCTGTCCGTTGTGTTGGGAACGCCGTGCCCAGGACCCCGTCTGTCATTTGGCAGTGGGGCTGCTTCAAGAGGCATTGTATTGGCTCAGTGGGGGTAAAGTGTATGGGGTCGAGGAGCAGACTTGTATTGCGGCCGGTGATGCGGCCTGTACCATCGTCATCAACCAAACACCTCTCTCGTAGTTCCATATCTGGCCCCTACAGGATTGTCAGCGGGCCTCCACCTTACGCTCCATCCCTGTTTTCGTGAAACTGTGGAATAATTAACCCTGACATGTACAAGATCATCCTGCAGGATAAAGAAAAGCGCCGCATAACGCCGTTCAACGAACGGGCGCGGGATCTGCGCATTCAAAATACCCCCCTGTGGCTGCATCAGCGTAACGTGCTGGCTCCCTATACTACCCGGGAGCGTGAACTGGCTTCCGGTGAGCGTCTGCCGTTGGAACGCGAAGAGATGCTGGTGTATCAGGATAACCTGTTCTTCGATGAAGAATACATCACCACGTTCATCCATCTGGCGCGCAAAAAAGGGCGGGCGGTCCGGGCTGCGTTTTCGGTGGATGACCCGGCGTTTCGTGAGCATGCCCTGCCGCTTTCAGTCTCTTACACGCCTGCGGGTGGCCTGTACCTGGCGAACCTTTGGTATTATCCGCGCGGGCCGGTGGCGGATGTGGAGCCTCTGGTCATTGATATGGAAGCGCGCGACATGGGGTATTACCATGTGCCCACCTATATGGCCGACCAGAGCGGCGACCTGACCTTTCAAGTTCCCTTGCGGTGTTTGATCGCCATTGATTCGTGGGTGCATATCTTTATTGCGGATGTGGTGTTCGGCTTGTTCTCACGCGGCGCCCGGTTCGAGAAGCGCCTGGGTGAGGATCTGGCCTTCAAGTTGAATATTTTGGGACGGGCCATCTATGAGGGCCGCCAGATATTGGAATGTTCGGAACTTGTAAAGGTTGGCAAGAATTGCGTGATCGACCCGCATGCCATCATTCATGGGCCCACGACCATCGGCGATAACGTCACTATCAATGCCGGGGCCGTGATCGAGAATTGTATCATTGGCAACAATGTCAATATTTCACAGGATGTGCAGTTGATGCTCTCGGTGGTGGGGGACGGGACCTTCCTGCCGTTTCGCTCTGCCTTGTTCATGACCACAGTCATGGAGAATAGCATGGTGGCGCAAAACACCTGTTTGCAAATGTGCGTGGTTGGCCGGAATACGTTCATTGGTGCAGGGTCCACGTTCACCGATTACAACCTTGTGCCTGCGCCAATCCGTGCGATCGATGGCCGCGGGACGTTAAGTCTTTCGAATCGCCCGGTAATCGGCAGTGCGGTCGGCCATAATTGCCGCTTGGGCTCAGGCTTGATCGTATACCCGGCGCGGACGATCGAGTCGGACGTGGTACTAGCGGCATCGAAAGAGCGCCGGGTGATCGATCGTAATATCAGTTATGAGGAAAGCGACCATCACAAGTTCAAGAACCCGGCCTTGCATAAGCGTCTATATCCATCCAAGGACGATGATGCTGAACTCGTGGAATCGTGGTAACGCGTGGATTCGTTTGCCTTCATTATCCATCCCATTGACCCCAAGCGGGATGTAAGTCGTAAGTTTCCTTTGTTGGGCCGTATGTTGAACGAGAGACAGATCGATTTTTTCTCGACGTTCTTCCCGCCGGTCTATATTTCGGAGATTGACGGCATCACGTCTCAGGCGACCGGCAAGGAGATCAAAGGCTGGTTCATCGCTTGCCCATACACCCCCCGCCGGATGATGGAACTGCCCGAAAGGACGGTCTACCGGAAGATCATTCAAACCGGGCGAATGGCAGAGAAATTGGGAGCGCAGATCCTTGGTTTGGGCGCTTTCACTTCCGTGGTTGGGGATGCAGGGGTTACAATTGCACAGGCCTTGGATGTGCCTGTCACCACCGGCGATTCGTACACGGTCACAGTGGCGGTGGACGCCATTCGGGAGGCCGCGCGCGTAATGGATATCCGGCTGAATGGCGCCACGGCAGCCGTGGTCGGCGCGACCGGCGCCATTGGTCAGGTGTGCGCGGAACTGCTGGCTGATGATGTGCAACGACTGTACCTGATCGGCCGCAAACAGGATAAACTTGAGGAATTGCGAGACAGGCTCAAGGTCCATGCGCGAGCCGAGTTGATCGTCAGTACGAGAATGGATGTATTACATGAAGCGCAGTTGATTCTCACAGTGACCAGCGCGGTTCATGAGGTCATCCGCCCTGAACATTTGCAACCGGGCAGCGTAATTTGTGATGTGGCCCGCCCCCGTGATGTTTCTGCAATGGTGGCGGCAGTGAGAGATGATATATTAGTTATCGACGGAGGTATGGTTGATGTACCTGGCCCCGTTGATTTCCACTTTAACTTTGGATTTCCGTCCGGCAAAGCCTATGCCTGCATGGCGGAAACGATCGCCCTGGCGCTCGAGGGCCGCTTTGAAGATTACACACTGGGCAAACACCTGACACGGGCGCGCGTGGAAGAGATCGGTGCGATTGCCAGCAAGCATGGCTTCCGTTTGAGCGGATTTCGTTCGTTTGAACGGGAGGTGACACCCCAGCAAATCGATGCAGTGCGCCAGAATGCAAAACGCGCCCGCCTGGCGCGTGCGGCGCAAACGTAACTTTGGAGGCTGTGTATATGGGAAAAGCTCGCCTGTTGGTTGTGGAAGATGACATCGACATCGGCAACATGTTGAAGATCTATTTCAGCGGCATGGAGTACGATGTGGATGTCGCTGTGCGCGGTTCGGAGGCACTCGAGAAGACGCGGCAGGTCCAGCCCAACTTGATCGTGTTGGATATCATGTTGCCCGATATTGACGGTTTTGAAGTATGCCGTAATTTGCGCACGAACCTGCGCACCAGTCACATCCCGGTCATCTTTTTGACCCAGAAGGATGAGCGCAGCGACAAACTGCAAGGATTGGAGCAGGGCGCGGATGATTACATCACCAAACCCTTTGATATCGAAGAATTGAAACTTCGGGTGCAGGGCGCCATTCGTCGTTCGGAACGTGAAAGCCTCACCGACCCGCGTTCCGGCCGCCCAGCCGGGCGCTTGATCGAAGACCAGTTACGCCGCATCATTCGCGAGAAAGGTTGGGCCTATCTTGATGCGAAGATCAATCACTTTGAACCCTTCAAAGATGTTTATGGTTTTGTGGCGGGTGATGATGTCATCCGCTTTACCTCCATGTTGATCGGGGAGGTGGTGGACGAACTTGGTTCACCTTCTGACTTTATTGGCCATGCCGGTGGCGATAATTTTGTCATTATTACTTCCTTCGAGAAAGCCGCTGCCATCCGTGACCGTATCAAAGAACGCTTCGCCACGGAAGTGCAGGCGCACTATAACTTTATGGACCGCCAACAGGGGCACATCCTGGCGCCTGCCACCGATGGGTCATCCATCAAAGTTCCGTTCATGACGATGTCGGCAGGGTTTGTTTCGCCGAGCACCCACTCCTTCGCCGATATCCGCGAAATCACCGAACTCGCGGCGGAAGCCCGCCGACAGGATTCCGCGAACGGCGGATAAGGTGATCGTAGAGAATGACTGCCGGGCTGCAAGCAGGCCTCGCGTTGATCGGACTTGCACTGGCGCTCATCGTGTCAGTGTGGATTGTCGCTTCCCTGCGGCGGGCGCAGCGTGACCTCCCTCTAACGACTGTTGCCGACCCTTCCATCTCCTCCCCTGATTCTTCCCAGACTAATGAAGCCATTCTCCTCGTCCAATCGGGTGGGCGGGTGGAATATTTGAACGAACTTGCGCGCGAGTGGTTCGAGTTGCGCCCGAATGATTTTCCCGACCTTGAGCGGTTGATTCGGCGCGTCCGCCCTGCAGAAGAGTTCATCGAACTTTGCGCCCGGCCCGGACAAAAGCGCGTATCCATTGGCGGGCAATTGATCGAAGCCACCTCCTACCAGGTGCCCGGCCCTGACCTGCTCATGCTGGTGGCCCTACGCAATATTGAATTTGCGCGCAACGTCTCCGGCGCATCCGCAGACTCGTCCATTCTCAAGATGGTCAGCGATTTCGGCTCGCAGGTATCTGCCAATTTGCGTCTTAAAGACACCCTGCACGCCATTCTGCTGAATATTGCGCATTTGGTGCCTGCCGATACTCTCGAACTGAAGGTCTGGGACGAAGCCCGCAAGACCCTGGAGGTCTACGTCCTTGACCCTACTGGTGCTTCGGGTATTCAGCGTCCATCCCGTTCTCAATTCGAAGGCCTGACCCAGACGATCCTGACTCAACACAAGCCGCTCTTGATTCCCGATCTGCGAACGCCGCTCATTTCACTGCCGGAGTGGAATCCAAAATCATCCGTCCAATCCTATTTGGGCTTCCCGCTATTGGTGGATAACCACCTGTTCGGTACACTCGAATTCGGGCACCTCTCGGCGGGTATCCTCGGCCAGAACGACCTCGACCTCGTCACCCTCGTCGCGCCGCAAGCCGCCTATGGTATTCGCAACGCCGTGCTCTATGAAACCGAGCAGACGCGCTCCTCCGAACTGGCCGGGTTGGCTAATCTGGCGCAGGCCATTGGTACATCGCAGGATTACACCAACCTCATTGGACGATTGGTGGAAAGCATTCGGCCTTTATTTCAAGTGGATGTATTGGGCTTTCTGCTGTTCGACTCCGGACGGGGTTCGCTGGAGGCGCAATCACCATTCTTTGGCCTGCCCGCCCACATCGTGGATATTTACCGCACGATCATCCCGCTCAACAGCCCTGCTGAACGCACAGTTCTTGCTCGCACAGCCATCATCACCCGCAACGCCGCCGACGATCAAACCTGGCGCGAACTTGGCCTGCAAAACCTGGCCCAAGCCGCCAGCCTGCGCGAGTCGGTGCTTGAACCGCTTGTGGCCGGGGATCGCCTCATCGGATACTTCCAGGTCTCCAATCACAAACAACACTCCAATGCGTTTACTGAAGCCGAACTGCGCCTTGTCAAGACCGTGGCACAGCAGGCCACCTCCATCATCGATAACTCTGTGCTGGTCGAAGATACGCGCAAACGTGCCTTACGTTCCGACTCCCTGCGGCGCATCGCCAGTCTCGCGGCATCGAACGTCACCGCTGATGAGATCCTGCGCTTCTCGCTCAGCGAACTGACCCAACTGTTCAAGAGTGACCTGGGCGCCATCTTCCTCTACGATGAACAGATTGGTGAACTGCGTGTCCATGCCGGGTCGGTGACCGGCACGTCCATGGATGCATCCAGTGCACTGGCCCGCCTGCACATGGACGCCTCACAATATCGCTTTACTGTCTCCGGCAGTCAAAAGCCCTTCCTCTCCGGCCGGCTCAGTTCCGACCGCCGTGTGTTGCCCGGCTATCGCCCGCTTGTCACTGCTTTGCAGGTGGAATCGTGTGTGGTCGTGCCGATGATCGTGCATGAGCGCAGCCTCGGTGAATTGATGATTGGCAGCCGCAAGGCCGAGTACTTCAGTAAAGACGACCAACAGATCATCACCACCGTGGCCGGCCTGCTGGGTGCCGCGTTGGAGGATGCTGCCCGCGCTAACAGCACGGACGAAACTCTACGCCGCCGTGTCGAACAACTGACTTCCATTGCGCGCGTCAGCCGTGAGATGAACTCCATCGTCGACTTGAACGCCCTGCTGGATGTGATCCGCACTGAAGCCCTGCGAACCACCGGAGCCGACTGCGCCTCCATCCTGCTTTTGGACACATCCGCTTCAACCAACCCGCCGCCTGTTACGCTGGCGATCGGCTGTTCTCATCCCGACGAATTCTCTGAACCTGAACGCGAAGCCATTGCCTCCGGCACCTCGCGCATCATCAACGATGGCAGCCATGCCCAGCATGAGGGGGTGTCTGCCAGCATGGTGGTTCCGGTCATCCACTTTGGCAAGACCATCGGCTTGTTACATCTGCATTCACAAAAAGTGGGCTTCTTTGACGAAGCCTCGCTTGAAGTGGCGCAAACCCTAGGCGCGCAGGCCGCCGTAGCTTTGGGCAATGCCCAGCGTTACCAGGAACAACGCCACCTGGCTGAACTTCTGCGCCGCCGTGCCGGGGCGCTGACCAAACTCTCGGAGCTCAACCCGAACATTAACTTTGATCAACCGCTTGAACAATCGCTGCGAGGAGTGGCTGCAGGCATCCGCGAAGCGACCTCGTTCGGGGTGGTGTTGGTCAGTATCCATGAAACAGAAACCGGGTTGTTACGACGCGTTGTAGGGGTGGGGCTCCCGCCTGATACGTTGAATGAACTGCTCGCGCGTAAACAGCCGTTTTCCAGCATCCGTCAGTTGCTCAAACCGCAGTTTCGGGTGGGGCGGTCGTATTTTATTCCTGTCGATCAAGCGCCTATCATCCCAGCCGATGTTCACATGGTCACGCTGGAAAACGATGGTAAACCCCAACGCTCACCTAATGCCTGGGACCCTGATGACCTGTTGATGGTGCCATTGGAGGACAGTCAGGGCAACCCGCTGGGCCTGATCAGCCTGGATGCGCCGCGCGACGGCCTGCGCCCTGACCGTGCCACCATGGAAGCCGTGGATATTTATGCCACGCAGGCCGCGCTTATCATTCAGGGACATACGCGTGTTACAGCCCTGCGCTCGCAGGTGGATTCGCTGTCCTCCGGCATCGAACGCCAGCAGCGTCTGTTGACCGTCACCCAGAACGACCTGCCCATTTTGTTGCGCAAGGACCTCGACCAGACCATTGCGATCCATAACCTTGACCAACGTGCCCAGCGTGTGCGGGCCGGTCTGGCGATCACCGAGTCGGTCAGTCGTCAGTTGGATTCGTCCTCTGCATTACAGGCTCTGGGCCGTGAAACGCTGACGCAACTTGGCATGTCGGTTGCGATGATCGCTGAAGCAGCTAATGAAGGCCCGCGTTTGGTGCATGTGATGGGCAATATTCCCCGCGCCACCAACCCTGAAGCACTGTTTGGCCAGCGCAATCCCTTGCGAACTTGTTTGCAAACCGGTGAGGCCATCCTCATTCCCAACCTCGATGAAGACCTCGACTGGCGTGAGACGTCCTTGTTATCGGCCCTGCGCGCCAAGGCCATGGTATGTCTCCCGATTAAGATTGATAAGCGGACTGTGGCGGCCATGTTGGCCATCAGCCCCGAGCCTTTGCCTGTTTTCACCCCCGAGGACTTGCAGGTCTATTATCAGATCGCACGCCAGACTTCGGTGATCCTGCAAAATATTTCCCTGCTCAATGAGACGCGCCGCCGCCTGCAGGAAGTGAACCTGCTGCTCGATTTCAGCCGCCAATTACGCGGGTTGGATGCCGAGCGCATCGTCCGCTCGCTGCTGGATAGTGCCCGCCGTGCCTTGAATGTGGCTCACGCTGGAGTAGTGTTGATCTGGGACGAGCATGTCGGTCAGTTGGTGCCACAGGCCGTGGCCGGGTATGCTGATAACATCGCCATGCGGTCGATCCATTACCATCCGGGCGAGTCCCTGCCGGGCCAGGTCTTTGAGTTGAAGCGTTCCATGCGTGTGGATGAGATCCAGTTCACGCGCGATTATACGTTCTCGCCGGAAGGGCTGCTGCTCTACCGGCAGGCCACCGGCGGACGTTTACCGGTCTCCAGCTTGCTAATTCCCATCCAGTCGGGCGATGCCAGTGTGGGCGTGCTCGTGTTGGATAATTTCAACACCCCCGGCGCTTTCAAGGAAGAAGACGAAACGCTCCTGCTCTCGCTCTCGCAGCAAGTGGGTCTCTCGCTTCAGAATGTGCGCCTGGTGCAAACCACGCGTGAACGTGCCGAACAATTGGAAGCTCTCACGGCAGCCTCCACCACGCTTACTGCCAGCCTGCAAAGCAATGAGTTGGTTGCGGCCCTGCTCGACCAGCTTAACCCGGTTGTGCCCTACGATACGGCCACGCTCTGGCTCCGTGACAAGGACCGCCTCACCGTCTCGGCTGCGCGTGGCTTCCCCGATACCGAACGCCGCCTAGGTCTCACCGTTGCCGCCGACGGCAGCGCCCTGTTCCGTGAAATGATCCGTACAGGGCAGGCCGTTTCGGTGGGCGATGTTCGCCAGGACCCGCGCTTCCCTGCTTTGGATGCGCCGCGTCTTTCGTGGCTGGGTTTGCCCTTGGTCTCCCAGAATCAGGTGATCGGCGTTCTGGCGCTGGAAAAATGGCAGGCTTATTTCTTCACCCGCGAGCATGTGCAGGTGGGCACCACCTTTGCCAGCCAGGCAGCTGTGGCGCTGGAAAATGCACGTCTCTTTGAAGACAGCCTGGGCCGCGCCACCGAACTGGATGAACGCTCGCAGCGTCTGGCGCTCATCAATCGTTTCTCATCAGCCCTGAGCGGCTTGCTCGATGAAGACCGCATCTTCGAACTGACCGCCCAGGAATTGCAGGACGCCTTGAATGTTGCACGTGTTTCGATGGTGATCTTTGAGCGTGGGAACCCCGTCTTGAAGCATGCCCTGCCCAAAGGCAAGACCAAACTCCCCTCAGACCTGCCGCATGCGCCGTTGTTCCAACGCCTGCAGGAATCCCTCGGCATCTTTGTGACGGATACCATCGCTTCAGAACCGGACCTTGAGCCTCTCTCCGGTTTCCTTGGGTCTTCCACACAATCTTTGCTGGTGCTCCCGCTGGCCAGCGGACAAACTCTGCGGGCTTTGGCCTTCCTGCATCAAAGTGTCTCGGGCCGCTTCAGCCTCGCCGAGATCGAACTGGCCCGCACTCTGACCAATCAGGCTTCCATTGCGCTCGAGAGCGCACGCCTCTTCCAATCCACAGTACAAACAGCGGGTCGCTTCAAGACTCTCAATCAGGCCAGTTACCAGGTCAGTGCCAGCTTGGACCCCGAGCAGGTGTATGTTGCTGTACATAATGCCGCCAAACAGTTGATGCCGGTCGAGTCGTTTGTCATCAGCTTGCTCGATGAAGCGGCCAACGAGGTCGAAGGCGTCTATTTGGTGGACGGTAACAAGCGTTCGCCTGCCATGCGCATTCCGCGCGACCAGGGCTTGAGCGGCAGGGTGATTTCCACCGGCAAGCCCCTGTTGCTGTTCGGCGCCGAAACAGTGGACGAGGCCGGTGGGGTGGTGTATGGCAAACCCAGCACGCCCTTGTCCATCCTGGCGGTGCCTATGATCGTGGGCGGCAAGCCCATCGGCATGCTCTCGGCGCAGAGTTACCAACCAAATATCTATACCGAAGAGGATTTGCAGATCCTCAGCACATTGGCCAACCAGGCCGTGGTCGCCATTCAGAACGGGCGGCTCTTCAACGAAACCCAGGTGCTGGCGCAGGAATTGGAGCAGCGCGTGATCGAGCGCACCGCCCAATTGCAGCGTGAGCAGCAAAACACCGAGACGTTGCTGCGCATTCTCACAGAGGTGTCTGCCAGCCTCGACCTGGATCGTGCTCTCAACCGCACACTGGCTTTGCTCAATGATGCCATCGGCGCCGAGCAGGGCACTATCATGTTGCGCGGCGCGGAAGACAACATGCTCCACTACCGCGCGGGGTATGGCTACCTCTCCGATCGGATCGGCGGGGAAACGCGCGGATTTAAGCTGAAGATCGGTGAGGGCCTCGCAGGCTGGGTGGTCGAGAATCGCGAAGCGGCCCTGATCCCCGACCTGTTTGAAGATTCGCGCTGGGTCAAAAACACCAATTCATCCCGCGAGCATCGTAGCGCCATCGTGATGCCATTGTTGGTGGCAGAGGATGTCATTGGCGTGTTGATGGTGTTCCATCGCAAGATCGGATTCTTTAGTGCAGAAATCCTCAACATCGTCAAAGCCATTGCCGGGCAGGTGGCGGTGGCCATCAATAATGCGCATTTGTACGAGTTGATCCGCGACCAAGCAGAGCGTCTCGGCAGCATGTTGCGCCGTGAGCAGGAGGATGCCAGCCGGTCGCAGGCCATTCTCGAAGCCGTTGCCGATGGCGTGTTGGTTACCGGCAGCAACAACCGTATTTCCTTCCTCAACAGCTCGGCCGAGGAGATCCTGGACCTGGAAGCGGGTGCTGTCATCGGCCAACCTTTGGATGTGTTTGGTGGGTTGTTCGGCAAGGCTGCCGGGTCGTGGATGCAGACCATCCACACCTGGTCTGAAGACCCGGCCTCGTATGCCGGTGAGACGTTCGCCGAACAATTGGATCTGCAGAACAGTCGCATTGTGTTGGTGCACCTGGCTCCGGTGATCCTGCAAAGCGACTTCCTTGGCACGGTCTCGATCTTCCGTGATATTACGCACGAAGTGGAAGTGGACCGTCTCAAATCTGAGTTTGTGGCCACAGTCAGCCATGAGTTGCGTACGCCCATGACCTCCATCCGCGGGTATACCGATGTGTTGTTGATGGGAGCCGCGGGCGCCATGAACGAGAACCAGGCACATTTCTTGAAGATCATCAAGAACAACACCGAGCGCCTCAACATCCTGGTCAACGACCTGCTGGATGTTTCGCGCATTGAAGCCGGGCGCATCACCCTTTCGCCCCAACCGATCGATATGCGCGAAGTGGCCGAAGATATCATTGAAGACGTCTTGCGCCGTTCACAGGAAGAGAACAAACCCATGGCGCTCTCGTTGGACGCGCCTAAAAAGCTGCCGTTGGTGCAGGGCGATCTCGAACGTGTCCGCCAGATCATGTCGAACATCGTTTTCAATGCCTATCACTACACCCCCGAGAACGGTACCATCACGGTCCATCTCGGCACGCCCAATGGCGGGCGTTTTGTGCAGGTGGATGTGGAGGATAACGGTGTCGGTATCGCCGTGGAAGACCAGGAACGCGTCTTTCAGCGTTTCTATCGTGGTGAACACCCGCTGGTGCTGGCCACGCCTGGAACCGGCCTGGGGCTTTCCATCGTCAAACAACTGGTGGAGATGCACAGCGGCAAGATCTGGATGAAAAGCAGCGGCGTCCCCGGCGAAGGTTCAACTTTCTCTTTCACCTTGCCGGTACAGGACAATAGATGAGGCATGCATGGCTAAGATATTGATTGCTGAAGACGAACGCGATATTCGTGACCTCGTGGCCTTCACCCTGCGATTTGCAGGGCATGAAGTGTTCGCCGCAGGGAACGGGGAGGAAGCCGTGGAAATGGCCCCCAAGGTCAACCCCGACCTGATCCTCATGGATGTACGCATGCCCCGCATGACCGGGTATGAAGCTTGCAAGGCCATCAAGACCAACCCCGACCTCAAGGACATTCCGGTTGTCTTCCTCTCCGCCAAAGGACAGGAAAGCGAAATTCAGCAAGGGCTTGAAGTAGGTGCCGAAGAATACCTGCTCAAGCCTTTTGCCCCCGACCAATTAACTGCCCGCCTGAAGACCATCCTTGCAAAATTCGGTAAATAACGTTGAGCGCCATCCTTCTCGATAACTCCATTGTGCACTATGAGGT
>CAZJMZ010000027.1:0-15724 GCA_964547115.1 uncultured Anaerolinea sp.
CCGAAACCCGCGAACAACTCGCGGCCCGGCGTGACGCAGCCGTGGATTAAGCGAACAGTCCGCCATTTGGCGGACTGTCTTTTTTATTCCTTGCGCCCATCCCATGCCGACCAGGCCTGCCCATTTCGGGCGAGCATGGCGTCTGCTTCGGCGGGTCCCCATGTGCCGGGTGCATACGTGGCCACTGGTTGGTTGCCGGCCTCCCAGCCGGAGATGATCGGGTCGATCAGGCTCCAGGCGGTTTCCACCTCGTCTGCCCGGGTGAAGAGTGACGCGTCGCCTGCCAGGGCATCCAATAAGAGCCGCTCATAGGCTTCGGGGATCGCGGTGGTGCCAAAGGAGTCGGCGTAGTGGAATTCCATGTCCACTGAGCGCAGCTCGGCGATCGTATCAGGGACCTTGGCTTCAAAACGCCAATGCACACCCTCATCGGGTTGCAGGTATAACACCAGCATGTTGGGGGTGATATGTTCCTTGGCCGTGGGGAAGAGCAGGTGAGGCGGCTCCTTGAACTGAATGGTGATCTGTGAAAGTTTTTCCTTCAGTTTTTTGCCGGACCGTAAATAGAACGGCACGCCCTGCCAGCGCCAATTATCGATCTGTAATTTGATGGCTGCATATGTGGGCGTGATCGATTCGGGGCTGACGCCCTCCTCAGCCCGATACCCATCGTATTGCGCGCGCACGGTATTAACTGCCACTTCCTCCGGTTTCATCGGGCGAATGGAACTCAATACCTTGACCTTTTCATTGCGTAGTGCTGTGGCATCGAAAGAGGCCGGGGGTTCCATGGCCACCAGTGCAGTGAGTTGCAAGAGGTGATTCTGAAGCATATCGCGGGCCACACCCACGCCATCGTAAAAACGTCCGCGATGTTCCACGCCCACAGCCTCTGCCACAGTGACCTCCACATGGTCGATGTAGGTGCGGTTCCACAGGGGTTCGAAGATGGTGTTGGCAAAACGGGTGACCAGAATGTTCTGCACGGTCTCTTTACCCAGATAATGATCGATGCGATAGATCTGGTTTTCGTGCAGGGTCTTGTGGATCTGTTCGTTCAAGCTGCGGGCCGATTTGAAGTCGGTACCAAAAGGTTTTTCGATGACCACCCGTCGCCAGCCGTTGTATTCGGTCAACTGGTCGGTGAGGCCCAACAGGTCGATAATGTTGGGGAAAACTCCGGGCGGTGTGGCCATGTAATACATGCGGTTGCCGGCTTCACCTTCCCAAGTCTTCATCAAAGTTGCCAGTTTTTTGAAATCGGCCAGGTCGGTGTAACGGCCTTGCTGGTAGGTCAGGGCGGAGGCAAAGGCGGCCCACTCATCCGGCTTGAACTCAAAGGAGGCGAACTGCCTGATACCGGCTTCCAATTGCGCGCGGAATTGTTCATCGGTGAAGGCTGTATTGCCATACCCAACGATGCGGAACTGCCTGGGCATGCGTCCTTTGCGATACAGGTTGAATAGGGAAGGTACCAGTTTGCGTTGGGTCAGGTCGCCAGAGGCGCCAAAGATGACAATGGAAGTGGGTAAGCCGTTATTCATAAGATGATCCCAGCCGTGCTTGCGAGTCTTTGAACCGCCCTGCAGCGACGGGCAGGCTCAGCGATCAGTTCGCAATGACGGAAGTGCTTATTCAGATTTTTTTATGGCGTGCCCGCCAAACTGGTTGCGCAGTGCCGAAAGCATACGGGCGGTGTAATTCTCTTCGTCGCGACTGGCGAAGCGCATTTGCAGCGCCAGTGTGATCACCGGCGCAGGCACATCGAGATCGATCGATTCGAACACCGTCCAGCGGCCTTCCCCAGAATCGGCCACCCAGGGCTTAATGTCCTTGAGTTGGGTATCGTCGTCGAGCGCGTTCGCTGCCAGGTCGAGCAGCCACGAGCGCACCACGCTGCCGTGCTGCCAGACGTGTGCGATCTGGGCCAGGTCGAGTTCAAACTCCTCCTTGGCCTTCATGATGCTGAACCCTTCGGCAAAGGCCTGCATCATGCCATACTCGATGCCGTTGTGCACCATCTTGACGAAGTGCCCCGCCCCGTGCGGACCCATTCGTCCCCAGCCTTTCTCTTTGCCCGGGGCTAATGTCTCAAAAATCGGACGCAACGCCTCCACCACCTCAGGCTTGCCACCGATCATCAGGCTATAGCCTTCGCTGATGCCCCAAATGCCGCCGCTGGTACCGCAATCCAGAAACTCGATGCCTTGAGGGGCCAACTGGGCGGCGTGACGCGGCGAATCCTTGTAGTTTGAATTGCCGCCATCGATGATGATGTCGCCTGCACGCATGAGCGCTGCCAACTGGTCGATGGTTTCGTCCGTGGCTTTGCCAGCCGGGACCATGACCCACACAATGCGTGGACCATCAGTACTGAGTTTATTCACGGCCTCTGCAAGCGAATATGCACCGACCACGCCGTGTTTGGTGGCTTCATCCACGGTTGCGGCGGTGCGGGCGTACCCAACCACGCGATGTCCGCCGCGGATGAGGCGGGTTGCCATGTTCATACCCATCTTGCCCAAACCAATAATTGCCAATTCCATGATTTTCTCCTCAAAAGATGATGTCGGACCCTAAAGGTTTTTCGCACAAACCTGCTTGAAGGTTTGCGGGAAAGCCTTCGTTGATTTTTAGTGTTGACGTACAGGAAACTATTGGGTCTTACGTGGTTAGCCTTCGCAAAATTTCAAGCCTTTGGTCTTGCGCGGCAGTTTTTCGGCGGCAGCCTCATCGACCAGCCAGATCAATTGACCGTGTGCCGGGTCAATGCGTTGGGCCGGGAGTCGGACCGGGTCGTAGCGGTCGCTGAGCACCTCGGCCAGGGTGTCCGCTTTTTTGGCGCCGGTGGCCATAAAGGCCACAACCCGCGCCTGGTTGAAGACTCGCTGAGTCAACGAGACCCGGTTGGCAGGACGGTCCTGGTAGTGCGCGGTGACCGGCACGACCGTCTCGGTCATTTCGACAGGGGAGCCGGGGAAGAGCGATGCCGTGTGCCCATCTTCGCCCATGCCGAGGTAGACCAGGTCGAAGCGTGGGATCTCGAGCGGAGGGGAGGCGAATTGGCCTAAAGTGAGGGCATAGTCGCGGGCGGCCTCCGCAGGCCCGAGGTCCGTGTTGACGCGGTGGATGTGCGTCTCAGGGATGGGGACGTGGCGCAGGAGCATCTCGCGGGCCTGTCCGTAGCTTGAGCCGGGGTCATCCGCCGGGACGCAACGTTCATCGCCCCAGAAGACGTGGGCCTTGCTCCAATCGATTTGGGCGCGGTATTCGGTGGCCAGCAGTTGGAAGAGCCGGTTGGGGGTGTTTCCACCGTTGAGCGCAACGAGGAAACGATTGCGGTCGTTGATGGCAAGTGCCGACTGTTGGACCCAGAGGCTGGCGGCGTGACGGCTGAGCGTTTCGGACTCTTTGAAGATGCGGATGTCTGATTTCATACGGCTTGTATAAAGTGTTTGGATGTGGTTTTTTAGGGGAGGTGTGCTGGCGGGAAGGGTGGTTAAGTAAGCAAATCCCGCGGTGGATGTCATCAAAAAAGATGAAGGTTGTCACTTTGACAATTCATTTGAGTTTGTTTACAATCATGCGACTGCTTCACATCCTAACTGAATGGGAAGGATTTTTCCATGAAAGAGTATACCACCGAGTTTCTTCGCAACGTCGCGCTGGTTTCGCATGGAGGCGCGGGTAAGACGATGTTGGCGGAGGCGTTTTTACATGTAACGGGGGCCACCACACGGTTGGGCAAGGTTGAAGACGGAACAACCGTGTCTGACTATGACGATGAGGAACATCGTCGCAAGATTTCACTGTATACGAGCGTAATCCCGATCGAGCACCGCGATCACAAGATCAATGTCATTGACGCGCCGGGCTACACCGATTTTGTAGGCGAGATGATCTCAGCCTTGAGTGTGGCTGACGGCGCGATCATTTTAGTGGACGCCGTAGCCGGCATCGAAGTGGGCACGGAACTGGCCTGGCGCTATGCCGACCAATTCAACCTGCCGCGCTTTTTTGTCATTAACAAGATGGACCGCGAGAACGCAGACTACGAAAAGACCTACGAGGCCATCAAGGAGTTCGTGGAAGCGCACGGCAAGCGGGTGGTGCAGGTACACATTCCCATTGGTGCCAAGCAGGATTTCAAGGGCGTGGTGGATGTGATCGGCATGAAGGCCTACATGGGTGACGGCAAGGTGACCGCTGAGATCCCCGCCGATATGAAGGAAGCCGCCGATGCAGCGCATTTCGCCATGGTGGAAGACGCAGCGGAAGGTGAAGACGAATTGATGGAGAAATATCTCGAGAACGGCTCACTCACGGACGCTGAGATGGTGCGCGGTCTCGAAGATGTGGTGTATGCCGGGCAATTTGTGCCGGTGTTTTGTGCGGCGGGCGCACGTGAGGTCGGTATTATCGCCCTGCTGAACGATATCATCGACCTGATCCCCCCGCCTGCCAAGGCGCCCAAACGTGTGGCGCAAGGCAAGGATGGAGAGGAAGAGTTGAAGCCCGTGGATACGGCTCCGCTGGCGGCGTATGTGTGGAAGACCACCGCCGACCCGTTCGTGGGCCGCATGACCTATTTCAAAGTGCTGCAGGGCTCTGTGCAGGCCGATGCGCACGTGTGGAATCAGAACAAGAGCGCGGATGAGCGCATGTCTGGTTTGCACTTCCAGCGCGGCAAGGAGGCCATCCCGGCGAAGACCGTCCATGCGGGCGATATTGCCGTGGTGTCCAAGCTTGCTGTCTCTACCACGGGTGATACCTTCTGTGATAAGGGGCATCCGCTGACGGTGGCCAAGCCGAACTTCCCGGCGGCGTTGTACCGTGTGGCTGTAGCCCCCAAGACTCAGGCCGATGCGGCCAAGATCTCGCCCACGCTGACCAAACTGGCCGAAGAAGACCTGACGCTCACCTGGCAGAACGACCCCATCACACATGAGACCGTTCTGCAGGGCATGGGTGACCAGCATATCGATGTGGCCATCAACCGGGCACAGACCAAATTCCAGGTGGGGCTGTCCACGCACCAGCCGAAGATCCCCTATCGTGAAGGCATTACCCGCAAGGCAAGCGCACAGTACCGCCATAAGAAACAGACCGGCGGTGCGGGGCAGTTCGGCGAAGTGCATCTGCGCATCGAACCGCTCCCCGAAGCGGATTTTGAGTTCACCGATGAATTGGTGGGCATGAACCTGTCCAAGTCGTACCTGGCGCCCATCGAAAAGGGCATCAAGGCGACCATGGAACGCGGTGCGTTTGCCGGGTACCCGATGAGCAATGTACGGGTCATCGTCTATGATGGCAAGGAGCATGAAGTGGATTCGAAACCCGTGGCCTTTGAAATTGCCGGGCGCGAAGCCTTCAAGCTGGCCGTGCAGAGCGCGGGACCGGTGCTCTTTGAACCCATTATGAGCGTGCGTGTGACCGTGCCCGATGCGAACATGGGCGATGTGATGAGCGACCTCAACACCCGCCGCGGGCGCGTGCAAGGCACCGACTCGGAGCGCGGCAGTACGGTCATTGTGGCGCATGTGCCGATGGCCGAGATGACGCGCTACACCACCCAGCTCCGTTCGATCACGGGCGGGCGTGGCTACTTCACCATGGACTTTGATCATTACGATGTGGTTCCGACCAACGTGGCCATGCCGATCATCGAGGCGCACAAGAAGGAAATGGAAGCGAAGAAGGAAGAGTAGTTTGTAAGCCCGATCTGTATACAGAACAGGCGCACAAGTATGAGACTTGTGCGCCTGTTTTCGTTTCTGTGCGGGTACAGTACAATACGGCCATGCCCATCGTCCGTGTTCCTAATGTGATCAGCTATTACACCGAAAAGCAGACCCTGTTCGAAGTGCCGGGGTCCACGGCGTTGGAAGCCGTACGCAGCGCAGTGGAAAAATACCCGCAGCTCAAGTTCCATGTGTTCGATCAGGATGGGAATCTACGCAGGCATATCTATCTGTTCGTGAACGATGTCAACGTGAAGGAACTGGACGGCAATGAAACAAAAGTGGGGGAGGGTGATGTGGTCAGAATCCTGGCCGCGGCGGCAGGCGGATAATTAACTTGACAATTCAGGTAAGAACTGTAAAATTGCCCGCATCTACTTGGCAACCATGAAAACATTCAACTATTGCTTGTGTATGCGGCGGGGCTCGTAACCGCCGCCTGAACAGAACTTCCGCAGTCAACGGAATCAGACGGTTGGACGACCCCGCGTGCAGATGAAATTTGCATCGTGAGTGGCGCTCGTTCGCCGTCTTTTTGTTTATCCGTTGACTGCTTTTGATTTAACGTTAGAGCCAAACTGATGACCCTTGTTGATTATCGTATTACACAACCTGACTTGCTGGAAGTAGGCGGATTGGCTGCGCATGTTGGCAACACGCCCCTCCTGCCGCTTCGCCGCCTAAGCCTGGGCCTGTCTCCACGCACCCGGCTTTTTGCCAAAGCCGAATGGTTCAACCCGGGCGGCTCCGTCAAGGACCGGCCTGCCCTGAACATCATCCAAACCGCGCTGGCCAACGGTGACCTGGGCAACGGCAAACGCCTGCTTGATTCCACCTCCGGCAATATGGGCATTTCCTATGCCACCTTTGGTGCGGCGTTGGGCATTCCGGTCACCCTGGCCATCCCTGCTTCGGCCAGCCCGGAACGTATGGCAATCCTGCGTGCCTTGGGGGCAGAGTTGATCATGACCGACCCGCTGGAGGGTTCAGATGGTGCCATTCTCAAAGCGCGTGAACTCGCTGCCGAACACCCTGACCTGTATTGGTATGCCAATCAATATAACAACGATGCCAACTGGCAGGCACATTATCGGTCCACGGGGCCGGAGATCGTTGCACAGACCAATGAACAGGTGACGCATTTCATCGCCGGGTTGGGCACCTCGGGCACGTTGATGGGGACGGGGCGCTATCTCAAGGAGCAATTGCCGCACGTCCGGGTCATCGCCTTTCAACCGGATGCGCCCTTCCACGGGCTTGAAGGCCTCAAGCATATGGCGAGCGCGATCAAGCCTGGGATCTATGAAGAGTCTGTAGCGGATGAGCAGGTTGAGGTGAAGACCGAAGCGGCGCATGCCATGGTCAAACGCCTGGCGCGGGAGGAAGGTCTGTTCGTGGGCATCTCGTCCGGGGCGGCGGCGGTCGCAGCGCTGCAAGTTGCAGAGCAATTGGATGAAGGTGTGGTGGTGACGGTCTTTCCGGATGCGGGCTATAAATATTTGAGCGATAAAAATCTGTGGGATGGGAGGTAGCGGAGTTCGATGTCTCCCGACATCGGCTTCAGTCTGTATGAGTATGTTGAAGATTTCGAGTGAGTTGACAGCGCGCATGGAAGCGCATGTGGAACGGGCCTACCCCGGTGAGGGTGCGGGCTTTTTACTTGGCATCGACGGTGATGTGAGAGAAGTGCTGCCATTGGAGAATGCGCGGGAGTCAGAGGCACGCCACAATCGCTTTTTGCTCACGCCCGAGGATTATCTGAAAGCGGAAATGAAGGCGATGGAACTGGGTGTGGACTTGATCGGTGTGTTCCATTCGCACCCCGATTGCCCGAACGTGCCTTCGGAGTACGACCGTGAGTGGGCGCAGCCGTTCTTTTCGTACATCATCACCCGTGTGGATAACGGCAAAGTAACCAGCCACCGTTCGTGGAAGTTGGTAGAAGATCGTTCGAAGTATGACGAAGAAGAGATCCAGATCGTTTGAAAATTATGCCGGTTGCGCTATGCCATGACCGGCCAACAAAAGGATACCATCATGACAACCCAAACCTTGCAAAAAGTGGACCACGCTGTTCTAAAGAGCAATCAATTGTTTATCATTTCCCTGAACATTCTGGCGTTCGTGTTCAATCTGCCGATCATAGCCGCCGTTGTGACTCTTGCCATGGGTCTCGGCTCCGCTTTGGGTGTGCCCGGCTTCGGCTTCATCTACAAGTCCGTACTCAAGCCGCGCGGCTGGATGAAGCCCGACGTGCTGGATGACAACCCCGAACCGCATCGTTTTGCCCAGTTCCTGGGCTTTCTGTTCATGACCGGTGGCACGCTGGCTTTGTTCCTCGGCGCGAGCGTGTTGGGCTGGTCGCTGGTGTGGCTGGTGGCGGCGTTGGCGGCGTTGAACGCCTTTGGTGGTTTCTGCGTGGGCTGTGCTGTGTATTACTGGCTGGCACGTTTCAATGTGCCGGGTTTTGCCAAGCAGCCGCCTGCTGGCACCTTCCCCGGTGTTAAGCCGAAGGCGAGCGTGAATGGATGAGCACGGACATCCTGTTGCGTTTTACGCTGGCGGTGGTTATTATTGCCACAGGCTTGGCGGTCTATTGGCTGTTTAATCAGCGTTTGCTTGGGCGGGCTCAGAACCAGGTCTTGTCACTGGTGGGTACCCTGCCCAACAAGCCCGTGATCGTCTATTTCACCACGCCAGACTGTGCGCCGTGTAAGACGATCCAGCGCCCGGCCTTGAGCAAGCTCTTGACCCTGACCGGCGATAGTGTGCAGGTGATCGAGATCGACGCCACCCAGCGCCCGGACCTGGCAAAGCAATGGGGCGTGATGAGCGTCCCGACCACATTCCTGCTTGATGCCCGTGGAGAAGCTCGTTATGTCAATAACGGCGTCACCCGGGTGGAAAAGTTGATGGAACAACTGCAAACGTTTTCAGATTTTGAGATATAAATACAGACCGGGCAGGTTTTTCACCTCCCGGTCTTAACCTTGTTTGAGGAGAACCACACCACATGCCTGTATTACGAATCCCGACCCCGTTGCGTGCCTACACGGGGGGCAAAAGCGAAGTGAACGTGAACGGATCCAACGTGGGGGAGGCGTTAACCGACCTCACGACCCAATTCCCCACGATCAAGCCGCATCTGTTCAATGAAGGCGGAGAGTTGCGTCCGTTCGTGAACCTGTTTCTCGGCGAGAACAATATCAAAGACCTGCAAGGGATCACCACTCCGGTCAAGGATGGTGATAAGCTGGTATTGATCCCGTCGATCGCTGGAGGCTGACATGTACCCTGAATTATCCCGTGAAGAGATCCTGCGCTACTCGCGCCATTTGCTCATTCCTGAGGTGGGGCTGGAAGGCCAGCGCAAGCTCAAGAATTCGTCGGTGTTGGTGGTTGGGACGGGTGGGCTGGGGTCGCCGGTCTCGCTCTATTTGGCGGCGGCAGGCATCGGTCGGATCGGACTCGTGGATTACGATGTGGTCGATTCGTCGAACCTTCAACGGCAGGTCATCCATGGCACGTCCACAGTGGGGAAGTTGAAGGTCGAAAGCGCCAAAGCCAAACTGCTCGATCTGAATCCTGATATTCAGGTGGATGTCTACAACGAACCGTATACCTCTGAAAATGCCCTGCGCATCGCGAAGGACTACGACATCATCCTCGACGGCACGGATAACTTTCCCACCCGCTACCTGACGAACGATGTGGCTGTGTTCCTTGGGAAACCGAATGTGTACGCCTCGATCTACCGCTTTGACGGGCAGGTGAGCGTGTTCTACGCCAAGGAGGGACCGTGCTATCGCTGTCTCTTCCCCGAGCCGCCGCCGCCAGGATTGGTCCCTTCGTGCGCGGAGGGCGGCGTGCTGGGCGTGTTGCCGGGGACGGTCGGCACGATCCAGGCGACGGAGGCGTTGAAGGTGTTGTTGGGCATTGGCGACCCGCTCATCGGCAGGTTGCTGCTGTATAACGCGCTCGACATGTCGTTCGACTTTGTCAAACTCAAGAAGAATCCCAACTGCCGCGTGTGCGGACCGAACGCCGACATCAAGGAACTGATCGATTACGAAGAATTCTGCGGTGTACCGGGTCACGACCACGGCGACGAAGGCTCGGCGGGCGAAGGCTTTGACATCACCGCCCCGGAACTGGCTGAACGCGTCCAGCACAATCACCTGAAGTTGCTGGATGTGCGCGAGCCGCACGAACTTGAAATTTCGGCGTTGCCGAATGCGGTCAATATTCCGCTGGGGCAGTTGGCGGGCCGGCTCAGCGAATTGGACTCCGCCGAAGACATGGTCGTGTTCTGCAAGGGCGGCACACGGTCTGCGCGGGCGCTGGAACTACTCTCGAGCGCCGGGTTCAAGAAGGTGAAGAACCTGAAAGGCGGTATCAACGCCTGGGCCAAGGAAGTGGATACAAGTTTGCCGTTGTACTAATATAAAAAGACCTCCGGGATTTTCAAAATCCCGGAGGTCTTTCACTTGTGGGGTAAAATTTCAACATCCACAACCAAAGGAGCGAGAATGACCTTACCAGTCTCGAACGAAAGACGAGTCTATGACAATGTGTTGGGGGCCATGGGGAATACGCCGCTGGTGCGGCTGGGGAGGATCGCGAAGGATTTACCGGTTCCGTTGTACGCCAAATTGGAATTTATGAATCCAGGAGGCTCGGTCAAAGACCGGGTTGGTGCATTTATCATTGAGCAGGCCGAAAAGCGGGGAGAACTCAAACCAGGCGGGACAGTTGTCGAAGCAACAAGCGGAAATACGGGGGTGGGCCTTGCCATTGCAGCGGCGTTGAAGGGCTACAAAACCATCTTCGTCATGCCCGATAAAATGAGTAACGAAAAGATCCTGCTTTTGCGTGCCTATGGTGCCAAGGTGGTGATCACGCCGACAGCGGTCGCGCCGGAAGACCCCAGGTCGTATTATGAAGTGGCGAAGCGCTTTGTCCGTGAGACGCCGAATGCGATTCTGGCTAATCAATATCACAACCCCGATAATCCGAAAACGCATGAGCTGAGCACCGGGCCTGAGTTGTGGGAGCAGACCGAAGGGCGTGTGACCGATGTCATCATGGGCATGGGCACTGGCGGCACGATTACCGGCGTCGGACGGTATCTTAAATCCAAGAATCCGAATATCCAGATCGTAGGTATTGATATCGAAGGCTCGATCCTGACCGAGATCTGGCAGAACAAAGGCAAGATTCCCGATGGGGCTTACCCCAAAACGTACAAGGTGGAAGGCATCGGCGAAGATTTTCTGCCGACTGCACTCGACCTGTCTGTAGTGGATGCGATCGAACGTGCGGGTGACCGCGAATCGTTTTTGTGGGCCCGGCAGTTGGTGCGGCAGGAAGGCATCTTTGCGGGCGGCTCATCGGGCTCGGCACTGGCCGGTGCGATCAAGTATTGCCGCAAGTTGAAAGGGGAGCGCGTGCCGGTGGTCATTTTGCCTGATTCAGGCTCACGCTATCTCTCGAAATTCTACGACGACAAATGGATGCGCGAGTTCGGTTTCCTCTCGATGGAGTTTGGTGAGACCGCGCTCGGCGACCTGCTGCTTGCCAAACCAGATAAGACCCTGCACTTCGCCACGCTGGGCGATTCGATCCGCAAGGTGGTGGCGGTCATGCATGAGCATGGCATCTCACAAATGCCGGTCGTTGGTGCGGATGGCGCCCTGGCTGGGCTCATCGAGGAAGTGGACCTGCTCAACCATATGCTTGATAAGCACGAGCATACGCAGAACGAACCCATCGACCCGCTCGTGCAAAAGGCCAGCGCGGTCTTCCCACCAGAGACCTCGCTCGAAGAGGCGATGCCTGCTCTCAAATCAGGCCTGGCCCTGATCGTGGTGGATAATGCCCGGCCGGTCGGCATCCTGACCAAGATCGATGTCCTTGACTACGTGGCAGGCAAGATGTGATACCTGACCCCACTCCTTGCGAGTGGGGTTTTTCTTTCCGAAACCCGCTTGCAGAGGCTGTTATAGAACATATTTTCTGATATACTCGGTTTCAAGGCTGGCGCATGCCAGTCACTTTACAACTGGAGGTAACAATGGACTTTAGTTCGATCAACTGGCTGGCGGTCGTCGCCTGTGTGGTCATCAGCATGATCAGCGGCTCGATCTGGTACAACCCCAAAACCTTTTTCCCTGCCTGGTGGGCGGTGGTGGGTGGCGGTAAATCGCAACCGGGCATGGAAAATATGGGCCTCACCTGGGGGCTCACGGTCGTCTCATCGTTCGTGCAGGCGGTCTCCATGGCATTCATGGTCAAAGCCATGGATGGCACCACGGCGGCTTCCGGTGCCATGGTCGGTTTCATGCTCTGGCTTGGCTTCATCGCCCCGACCTATCTCGTCAACAAACTCTTTGCCGGGCATGGCCTCAAGATCTGGGCCATCGAGATCGGCAACCACCTTGTCAACTTTTTGCTGTTCGGCGCGCTGTTGGCCGTCTGGAAATAAGACTTCCGCTCGATAAGGCTGTTTCACCCTTCAGCCTCGCCTCATGCTTACCCCATAACTGCTCCGGCTTCGAACGGCCTTTTATTCTCCCCCGAATCAAAAAGCGGGACACGTGTACACGTGTCCCGCTTTTTTTTGATGCAGTACTGGCTTACTTGTCTTCCTTCATTTTCACGCCGCTGTGCTTCAACGCAGCATGGGCCGCCGCCAAACGGGCTACCGGCACACGGAACGGCGAGCAGGAAACGTAGTTATTACCGATGATATGGCACCATTCCACCGAGTCGGGGTCGCCGCCATGCTCACCGCAGATGCCCACTTCCAGGCTCGGGCGGGTTGTGCGGCCCTCGTTGATGGCCCATTGCATCAACTTGCCCACACCGCCCCGGTCCAGGGTCTGGAAGGGGTTCTTCTCGAGAATACCCTGTTCCTGGTAGGTGATGAGGAAGTTGCGCTCGGCGTCATCGCGTGAATAACCGTAGGTCATCTGGGTCAGGTCGTTGGTGCCGAAGGAGAAGAACTCGGCATGCTTGGCGATCTCACCAGCGGTAACGGCAGCGCGCGGGATCTCGATCATCGTCCCGAACTTGTATTCGAACTTGACCTTCTTCTCGCTCATCACGGCAGCGGCAATGCGCTCAAGGCGCGGCTGGATCCATTCCAACTCTTTGACCGTGCCGGTGAGCGGGATCATCACTTCAGGCTTGACCTTGATGCCGCGCAGGGTGCAATCTGCAGCAGCTTCGAAGATGGCGCGCACCTGCATCTCCACGATCTCAGGGATGGAAATGCTCAGGCGTACACCACGCAGGCCCATCATGGGATTCGATTCGTGCATGCCCTTGATGGAGTTCAGCAGGTCTTCCTTGGCTTGCAGTCCATCATGCTCGCCTTTGACGCGCATGGTGATGACTTCTTCGAGCAGTTTCTCTTCGTCGGGCATGAATTCGTGCAACGGCGGGTCAATGAGGCGGATGATGACCGGGTAGCCATCCATCGCTTCGAAGAGCCCGTCGAAGTCTTTGCGCTGGTAGGGGAGCAGTTCGTTCAGAGCCTGGTTGCGCTCTGCGCCGGGGCCGGCCAGGATCATGCGCTGGACGATGGGCAGGCGTTCCGGTTCAAAGAACATGTGCTCGGTGCGGCACAAGCCGATGCCCACTGCGCCGTACGAACGGGCGCGCTGCGCATCCTTCGGGTAATCGGCGTTGGCCCATACCTGCAGGCCGCGGGTCTTGCCGGTGGCGAGCTGGCGGATGTCCTTGCGGGCAGAGATCTCATCGGCCCATTTCAAGAGCGTCAGCAGGTCGGTCTGTTCTTCGAGTGAAGGGGCTGTGGTCGGGATCTTGCCGAGGAACACTTTGCCGGTGTTGCCGTCAACGGAGATCCATTCGCCTTCCTTCACGACCATATCGCCAACGGTCATTTGGCGGTTCTCAAGATCGATCTTGATGGAGGAGGCACCCACCACGCACGGAATACCGAACTGGCGGGCCACCACGGCCGCGTGCGAGGTCGCGCCGCCTTCGCTGGTGAGCACGCCCTGCGAGGCGATCATGCCGTGCACATCATCGGGCTTGGTGAACGGGCGCACCATGATGGTGTCCTGTTTGTGTTCCTTGGTCATGCGCTCGGTGGTGTCGGCGTCGAAATACACCTGGCCAACCGCCGCGCCGGGGGAGGCGTTCACGCCCTTGGCGTAGAAAGCGCCTGTGGCTTCGGCCTTCTTCATCGCGGCTTCGTCGAACTGCGGGTGCAGGAGCGAGTCCACGTTGTCAGGGGTAACGCGCGACACCGCCTCTTCCTTTGTAATGAGCTTTTCCTTCGCCATATCCACGGCGATCTTCACAGCCGATTTGGCGGTGCGCTTGCCGTTGCGGGTCTGGAGCATCCACAGTTTGCCGCGTTCGATGGTGAACTCGACGTCCTGCATGTCCTTGTAGTGCTTTTCGAGCTTGCCCGTGATGGTCATGAACTCTTTGTAGGCTTTGGGCATCTGTTCTTTCAGGTGCTCGATCGGGTCGGCATTGCGAATGCCCGCCACCACATCTTCGCCCTGCGCATTGAGCAGGTATTCGCCCATCATCAACTTGTCGCCGGTGGAGGGGTTGCGGGTGAAGGCCACGCCTGTGCCTGAGTCATCGCCCATGTTGCCGAAGACCATCGTCACAATGTTGACCGCGGTGCCGAGATCGTCTGAAATGCCGGTCGCCTTGCGGTAATCGATGGCACGCTTGCCGTTCCACGATTCGAACACGGCCTTGGTGGCGAATTCCAACTGCTTGTAGACATCCTGCGGGAAGTCGAAGCCGACCTGCTGCTTGAACACTTCCTTGAAGACGCCGGTCAATTCCTTCCAATCTTCGGCGGTCATTTCCACATCAGCTTTGTAGCCTTTGCGGGCCTTGTGTTCAGCCATCGGGTGTTCGAAGTGCTCATCATCGAGGTTGAACACGGTCGCGCCGAACATTTCCACCAGGCGGCGGTACGAATCCCACGCAAAGCGCGGATTGTTCGTCAACGTTGCCAGCCCTTCCACCACCTCATCGTTCAAGCCGATGTTGAGGATGGTGTTCATCATGCCGGGCATCGAGAACTTGGCGCCTGAGCGGCAGGAAACCAGCAGCGGGTTCTTCGGGTCACCGAACTTCTTGCCGGTGGCCTTCTCGGTCTTCTTCATAGCCTCGAGCGCCTGGGCCCACATCCCGGCGGGGAAATTGCCGGTTTTGCGGTAACTGTTACAGGCTTCGGTCGTGACCGTAAATCCGGGCGGAACCGGAACGCCAGCGCGGGTCATATCCGCCAGGCCGGAGCCTTTACCACCGAGCAGGGAGCGCACTCCCTCCCACGAACCGGCGTACTTCTCTGCGGCTTTCACCTCATCGAACTGGTACACCCACTTCTTCGCGGGGGTGGATTTCTTGGTTGCTTTTGTCTTGACTTTGGTTTTGGTTGCCATGCTAAAAAACCTCCAGGGTTGTAAAATTTCCAATTAATCGGCTGAAGTTTACCACACGCGCCTGAGACAAATGTGATAAATTTGCCGTGCATTTCTCAGGGTTTTCCCCTAATGAACCTGTTAGCCTCCTGCAAACCACAGAATCCCATAAATCGGTGATAATAGCAACCTAGGAACCTAACCCATGACCACAAATATATTAGTGATTGACGATGATGCTGCTGTTACCGACTTGTTGTCTGTGCTGTTACGCTCGCAAGGCTTCGAGGTTACGGCCACCAACAACAGCGCCGAAGGGGTGGGGCTGGTCCGTCAGGCGAATCCAGACCTGATCATTCTCGACCTGATGATGCCCGAAATGGACGGTTGGGAGGTCTGTCGCGCCGTGCGCGCCTTCAGCCAAACCCCCATCATTGTCCTCTCGGCCCTCAATGATCCCTCCATGGTGGCTAGTGTGCTCGATGCCGGGGCCGATGACTATCTCACCAAGCCGACCCCCAGCCGCATCCTTGTTGCCCATATCAACCGTTTGTTGCGCCGCAA
>CAZJMZ010000027.1:15824-20593 GCA_964547115.1 uncultured Anaerolinea sp.
CTCCCTGGCCCGCGCCACAGGAATCAACTCATCGGCTTCGCCATGCACCAGCACCACGGGAAATGTAAAGCGGGTGACCAATTCGGTTGAATCCTGCCGTTCGGCCATCGCCTTCAGCGCCCCGACATAGGCAAGGGGGGCCTGCCTCTGCATCATCTGGCGGATGGTTCCCAGCAGTTCCTGCTTCGGTGTGAATTTTGGGGCCATGCCATCCACAACCCCTTGAATGCCTTTTTCAAGCACTTCGGCGGCGGTCTTGTAGCGTCCCTCCTTGCGGTCTGGCGGGTCAGCCAACACTTGCGAACCGACCAGCCCCAGCCCGCTGACACGTTGCGGATACTGCCGGGCGAAGGTCAAAGCTACGTATCCGCCCATTGAGTGACCAACCACATAGGCCGTGGAAATCCCCAGGTGATCCAACAAGCCTGCCAGGTCGGAGGCAAACGTATCCATGCCGGGAACAGCCTCCCCGGAGGATGAAGCGCCGAAGCCGCGCAGGTCGGGGAGTAGTATGTCGAAGGAGTCCAGCAGCAAGGGTGTGAGCGAGTCCCAGAGGTGATGGTCCAATGGGTAACCGTGCAATAGCAGCAGTGGTTGACCTGCGCCCATGCGCTCATATGCAAGTTCAATGCCGTTGATGGTAAGCTTTTTCATGTGGACCTCATGGTTTCCAGTTAACTGCAACTTTCAACTTGCTTCCCAGTTTTGAATAATAGTGAACATACCCATGTTGAACACCAAACTCATACACTCGCCGGGTGATGTCCACATCGGCTTTGCAGTATTCGGCCACCTTATCCAGTTCGCCGTTCTTGAACCATTCAACCGACTTGAGACCATCGGCGGTCTTGGTGGCGCCGAGCGTGGCTTTGGCAATGGAATCCAGGCTCAGGCGAAAGCCAAGCGTTTTGAAGATATCGGCCAGCATATCGGAGGAACGGAAGGCGCGGAAGTTCTCGTTGGGTGCATAGGGCTTCAGCACTTGATAATCGAAGTTGATGATGTTGAAGCCGACCACACGATCGGCGGCCTTCAACTCGGCGATGAGCGCAGCGGCATCTTTTTCCCAATACACGGCAAAATCGTTCCGCGCCGTGGACCAAGTGACGCCGCAGGCCAGCAGCAACTGCGTCGCATCGCGTCCGCCAATCTCTTCGAACAGTTTCTGGCTTTCGAGATCAAAGTAGACGATGTTCATGCAGTGCGATCACTTTACCAGCGACACTTCGATGGTCACATTCAGTTTGTCGCCGATCTCCTCGAGTGCGGCGCTCCATTGATGGAAGGCCAGGTTCGGTGGTACGAGCAACGTGGCCTGCATGCGGAAAAGCGGTGTGCCGCTCATGGGCGCGGGGGCGGTGGTCGTTTCCACATCTTCAAAGTTGATGCCCTGCTGCGCCAGGTGCTGCGCGATCTCGTAGATGATGCCTTCATGGTCGGCGCCCAATACTTCCAACTGGTAGGGGAGCCAGCCTGCGTATTTTTTCGTGTGGTCATCCTCAGTTTGCAGGAGCGTGATCTGAAAGCCCTCGTTGCGCAGGGCTTGCAGGTCGGTTTCGAAGGCGGGCAGGTCTTTGGCATCCAGCGCCACCAGCGCCAGCATGGCAAACTCCCCGCCGAGGCGGGCCATGCGGCTGGTCTCCACGTTGCCGCCGTGCTTTACCAGCACATTGGTGATCTCTTTGACGATACCCACCCGGTCGTGACCGGTCAGAGTGAGGACTAGATTTTTGTTCATAAGGATTCCTTTTTGGATTAATCTGCAGCAGAGGCCTGCGTTAGCAAACCTTCCTGCATCAAATATGTGGTCATCTCGCCTTTGCCTTTGACCTGGACCGTACCGCGCTTCTCGAACGGAAACAGGCCTGTCACTTTTTCGAACAGCCTTTGCGTCACCTGAATGCGTCCCGCCAGTCCCTGCGATTCCATGCGGCTGGCGGTATTGACCGTATCGCCCCACAGGTCGTAGATGAACTTTTTAGTGCCGATCACACCCGCCACCACCGGACCAGTGTCGATGCCGATGCGTACTTTCAGGTCGAGCCCGGTCGATTGGCTCATGCGGCGCAGTTCGCTTTGCATCTCCAGCGCCATGTTCAGTACGGCGTCCACGCGGTTGGGTTGCGGGCCGTTCAGCCCGGAGACGATCATATAGGCATCGCCGATGGTCTTGACCTTTTCAAGGCTGTATTTTTCGGCAAGCCGGTCGAAGGCAGAGAAAATGTCATTCAGCATGCGCACCAGCTGTTCAGGAGAGATGCGAGCCGAGAGGCTGGTAAAGTCCACGATATCGGCGAACATCACTGTCACTTCCGAGAAACTGTCTGCGATGGTGGCTTCGCCACTTTTCAGGCGGTTGGCCACCTCCTCCGGCAGGACGTTCAGCAGCAGGCGTTCGGCGCGGTCGCGTTCAGTGTTCAGCATCACATAGGCCTGATCGAGCTGGTTCAAACGTTGGCTGAGTTCGCCGTTCAAATGCTGGTTCTCACGCAGGGCCACCGCCTGGCGGCCCACTACGAACAGCGTCAGCAGCCCGGCGCCGACGAACAAGGCCTGCACCGCGCTGTTACCAGCGAACCCCGTGCGTGTGACCGAAATGAGCAGGCCGTAGCCAACGGTGATGGCCAGCAACGGCAGGGCAAAGGACGAACGGGCGAACACCCGCGCCGAAAAGCTCTCAGGCTTCGAGACAGTGATGTGGTATTGCCGCAAGGCTGCCAACCCAAAGAAGCCATACGCCATGATCCAGCTCACATCCATCCACCCGCCGCTAACGTAGCTACCCTGCAGCGAGGCGAAAGCGTACGCCAGATCGCCGGCCACGTTCAGCGCCAGCCCGGTGAAATATAGCAGCAGCATCGAACGCACGGTCCCTTCGGCGCCGCGAAACAGCAGAGTGAAGATACCGCCCAGCAACACCAGGTCGCCCACCGGGTAGGCCGCCGCAAGGATCTGGTCCAAACGACCGTTCTCATATTGTGCGGTAGTGGGGCTGATGATGAAGAACCAGATCGCCATCCAGGCGGTGATGAGCAGGATCGCCAGGTCGAGGAATACACGCTCGCGCTCGGCGGGTTTGAGCGGCGAACTGGGCAGGGTTAACAAACCGATCAAGGCCAGCGGGTAGAAGGAAAGATAGAAAATATCGGCCACGGAGGGGAAAGGTTGTTGTTGCCGAATCACTTCGAGATAAAACCACAAGCTGTCCCCCAGGGTTTGTGCCAGCACAGCCAACCCCAAAACGAACCAGGCGCGGCGTAATCGCCCATCGAACTGCCGGGTGAACGCAATGCGCCACGCCACGATCATCGCAAAGAAACTCACCAGCTGGTAGGCCAGGTCTGTGACCATGGCGAAGTTGCGTTCCACGCTCCAGCCCGGCACCCAGCGAAAGGTTTCAGTGGCGCCCCAGTGAAATTGCGTCCATCCGATATAGGTGAGAATGTACAACCCGATCAGGCCGCAGACCGCGCCCCACCGATCACGCAACCAGAACGGAACCCAGTGCCTGATATATGCAGCGAACGTTTTATGCTCTGTCATCCTGCCGCTCCATGATGAAACTCCACACCTGCATTGTACTGGAGCAGCCCTCAATCTGGAATGCCCGGCATGGGCTCGATGGAGAGTACCTGTTCCGTGGCCGCAAGAAAATATACGGCATAGTCCGTGCCTGCCACCAGCCCTCTGGTGGGATCCTGTTCCACATCGAATTCCCTGCCATCCACTTGCAGGATGTATTCCGCGCCGCCGTCAGGATCGGCCTCTCTGTGGATGTGGACGCGTCCACGCGCCGTTTGAACCTGCCTCGCTTGCGAAAGAGCGGATGCCTCACTGAGAATTTTCCAGCCCCGCCAGCCCCAGGCGGCTGGCCAAAGCGTGCAGAGCAGGCCAAGGAAGAAGATGCGACTCAACAGTGTGGGGGCGAACCAGCTCAGGATGAGTCCGAACGCGAGTCCCAGCAGGGCAATGACGAATAGAATGCCTGCCGAGTCGCGCGCCGATCTTTGCTCAGCCCGGGCTTCAGCGTCCAACCGTTTTTGTTGTGCTGGTGAGAGGCGTCCCTGCCGGTTGGCCTGCAGGTCGGCGTGGGTGAAGCGAAATAATTTTTGCAGGTGGTGTTCATCCATGCCGAAAGTATAATCTGCGCCCTGCATTTTCAATTTTGCAATTCGTGTCTGAAAATCCTCGAATCTGTGCAGAGGCGTAGTACAATTGGGTGGTACGAGTTTGACAATTTTGTTTTGCCTGTTTGCCTGGGGGAAGGGATGATCAGCAAGAACGAAATCTCGAAAACTCCGAAATGAGTCCGAAATCTTATACTCTCTGAGGAGAACCCTATGGCTGTACAAAAATCGAAGTTCGACGCAAATTGGAAGACCATTCGCCGCCAGTCGATGGATTGGTGGAGTTTACTGGCCGAGCACGACCTGAAAAAGGTGGATAAAGCCGAAGATAAGCAGGATAAGTTCGTGACCTTGCTGCAGGTGAAATATGGCTATTCGCGCGAACAGGCGCGGGATGAGATCAACAAACGCTGGACGGCATTCTACATGGCGCGCAAGATCGCCGGGTAGGTTTTGGTTATTAAATTCAAAGCTGGTCTCAGGTGTACACCTGAGACCAGCTTTTTTGTTTTGGCATCGTAGGGGCAAAACAGTGCTTCGCCCCTACGATTACTTTTACGCGTTCACATCGTAATTCTCAGGCAGCCAGCAGCAGAGTACCAGCTCTCTTGCCGCTTTGACCTCGTCCATGCGGCCGAATTG
>CAZJMZ010000028.1:0-19821 GCA_964547115.1 uncultured Anaerolinea sp.
AATTACCGGCAATATCTCGCCAGCCCCTCCCCGTCCTTCACCGCTATCCTGCCATCCGCATCATCGATCAGACCCTGTTCCTTGAACAGCACCATCGCCTGATTGACCCGCTTGCGCGAGGCGCCGACGAGGTCGGCGATATCGCCCTGTGTGAGTGTGATGCGGATCTGGGTCACGCCGTCTTTCTCGCGGCCATACTTCTCGGCAAAGGCCAGCAGTTGCCGCGCCACGCGTCCGTTCACATCGAGGGTGGCCAGCGCCTGGATCAACTGGTCTGAAAGCCGCACCCGGGTGCTCATGATCTTCACGAGGTTGCGCGCCACCGGCGGAAAGTTATCGAGCATGTATGTGAAGGTGGTCTTATCCATCCATAACAGCAGGGTGTTTTCGAGCGTCACAGCACTGGCAGAGCGACCGATGCTATCGATCAGGCTCATCTCACCGAGCAGGTCACCTTCGCCCAGAATGGCCAGGATCACATCGCGCTCGCCCTGCTCCACATGGATCTTCACCGAGCCATACAGGATGATATACACCGCCTCACCCGGCTGTTCGATGGTCAACACGTTGCGCCCGGCCTCAAAGTTGCGGCGGTGCGCGTTCTGCGCCACCCAACTCAATTGTGCGGGCGTCAGCCCCTCGAACAATTTGATGTACGAGAGCAGGTTGCGGGTATCGGCGTTGCGAATATCAGTCATGCCGAGCATATTGTACCGCCTCCATTCCTTTCTCTCTATGAGAGAGCGGAATGGGTGAAGGCTTTTGTAACTGCAATGCAATTTCCAGGCCTTCGTATGCGGCTTGCGCTTCACCGAATTGCGCCTGGGCCGTGCGCTCCATGCCAGCCAGCATGGCGTCCGTGTAGGCCGGGTCATGATGGAACAGGACCAGCCGTCCCGTAGAGGCAGAGGCGGCCACTTCACAGGCCATCGTCACGGTCGAGTGGCCGAAGCCCTGCGTCGCCGGGAAGCCCTCCAATTGGCCCCAGTAGTGCTCATCCAAATATTGTGCATCGTGGATCAGCACATCCGCATCTTTCGCAAATTTCACCAGCCGCTTATCGGTGCCCACGTAGCCTTCGGTATCGGTGGCATATACGAGCGACCGGCCGCGCCAAGTGATGCGATAGACGAACACGCCGCCCGGATGCGCATACGATTTGTGGATGCGAATGACCACCGCCTCCTCACTTACACCCGAGCCTGATTCAACCACCCGCACTCCTGCCTCATCCCACACAATGATCTCCGACGACTCGCGCACCGACTGAATCTCCTTCGAGGCCGCCATATCACGCAAACCGATCGGGAACGTCTCACTCGATTGATTGCGCTCGAGCACCGTTTTCAGCGACTCATGCGTGCCATCGGGGCCATAGATATGCAGTTTCGCGTGCGGCAAATAAGCCGGGACGAAGAACGGAAAGCCCTGGGTATGGTCGTGATGCAAGTGGCTGAACAGCAACAGCAGTTCGCCGGCACGCTTCGTCCGCGCCAACTCACGCCCCAAAGGGATGATGCCCGTACCGGCATCGAGGATGATCGTGCGGCTCCCCGCCTGCACTTCCACACATGCGGTGTTCCCGCCGTACTTCACCGTCTCCAGTCCCGGCGTGGGATAACTCCCGCGCACACCCCAAAACCTGACCTTCATCTCGTTCGTAGACATCCTGCACCTCCGAATGTACTTGTTTATTTCAACGTCCATTCGTATTATCCCCACTTGTCAAAATTATCCAAGGAAAGTTTTCGCCGCCAGGCTGGGAAATATTTCGCAGGGCAATAAACAACTTCCTGCCCTGTTACATGGCAGGGCTGCAACAGGCCCGCAATGAGAGCGGAGTGAAAATTAGAAAATTTGTGCTATACTCGCGATATGCAGATCATCCGCTCATCAGACATCGGCGCCTACCTCTACTGCCGCCGCGCCTGGTGGTACAGGAAGCAAGGCGTGGAACCTGTGAACCAGGCAGAACTCGCCGCCGGGACGCAACTCCATGCCAGGCATGGGCGGCAGGTGCTGGCTTCGGGCATCACCCGCACTGTAGGGTTATTCCTATTAATGGCGGCATTGGTTTTGCTGGTGGCTTATTGCACGGCGCGAATCGTGTAACGTGGGTTGACGAGCCGGCACCTGAAAGAATAGGAACTTTCAGGCTGATCGCATCAATGTGCTCGCAAAACGTACGGAAGATTTATCCGGCTTTGGGCTGGCCCGGATGAAGATGGTCATCAAATCGGTCAAGGTTTTGTAAAAGGTGCTGCACTCCATGGTCAAATCTGATATTGTGACGTTGATCGCTTATAACCATTGGGCCAATGAACGCATTCTTGCAACCTGTGAACAGTTATCTGCAGATGAATTTATACGCACAGTCACGCCCAACCCCGGGTGGACAAGTTTACGTGGCATTCTTGTCCACGCCCTGGATGCAGAATATGGCTGGCGTTCGGTTCTGCAATCGGCCGACGCTTCAGAGATCCTGGACGAAGCCGGATTTGCTGATGTATCGGCTTTGAAAGCCCGCTGGAACGTGGAGCATTCCGCCTGGCTGGCATATCTTGCCAGTGTCACGGATGACAGCCTGGGTAAACGCCATGACGACAGTAACGCTCTCAAAGTTTGGCAGGTGATCTTCCACGTAATTAACCATGGGACGCAGCATCGGAGTGAAGCCGCAGCGATCCTGACCGGGTATGGTCGTTCCCCTGGCGAACTCGACTTTGACACCTTTTTGAAAGAACACCCTGAGTATATTTGAACATGAAAGCCCATCTGCGAGTCGCCCGCCCCACTGACAACCTGCAGTCCATTGCCGCAATGTACCAACATGGTTTGGGTTTACAGGTGCTTGCCCATTTTGAAGACCACAGTGGGTTTGATGGCATCATCCTTGGCAACGAATCCATGCCCTACCATTTCGAGTTCACCCATCAGCGCGGGCACGTTGCAGGCCGGGCACCGACACAGGACAACCTCATCGTGTTCTACCTGCCTGACCCGGCCGAATGGCGGGCGCACTGCGAGGCCATGCTGGCGGCGGGGTTTAAGGCGGTGCCTTCGTACAACCCTTATTGGGACCAGACAGGCAATACCTTCGAAGACCTGGATGGCTATCGGGTCGTCCTGCAGAACGATGCCTGGGAATAGACAATGACGCTTCCTGTTCTGACCCTGGTCCTGTTTCTGCTGGCGATCGCCTTTTTCTGGCAATCAGGGCGCCAGCGGAAAGCCGCTGGTCTGCCGGGTGGCCGGATCATCTACACTGATACGCATGGCTGGGGCAAAGTGGAAAAACCGTTGTTCTACGCCGCGCTCGACCTGACCGGCAAGCCGGATTACCTGATCGAGAAGAACGGGCAGATCATCCCGGTCGAAGTGAAATCGGGGCGCGCGCCAGAGGCGCCGTACGACTCGCATATTTATCAACTGGCTTCGTACTGCCTGCTGGTCGAAAAGACCTACGCCAAACGCCCGCCCTACGGCATCATCCATTACCAGGACCGTGATTTTGCCGTGGATTACACACCCGCCCTGGAACAATCCCTGTTGGAATTGCTCACCGAAATGAAGCGGGATGGGATGAAGAAACAGGTCCATCGGTCGCACGAGCAGGCGTCCCGTTGTAAGCGCTGCGGGTTTCGGGAGGTCTGCGAAGAAAAGCTGGGGTAGACAGGTCCGCACTGTGTTTCTGTGTATCCCTGTTTCGGCGTTTACTTTATAATCGCCCCATGCCCGAAATTTTCATCCCCAAACGACCTGTGATCGCCGCCTACCCGCGGATGCCGGAAGCGTTTACCGAGGCGGAGGCCATGTCGGCGTTTTTGCGGGAAAAGGGTTTTGAAGCGCCGTATGGCTCGCTGTACGACGAAGACCTGCGCAAGCGGGTGAAGCACAATGAGTTCGACCTGTTGATCGTGGCAGGCGGTGATGGCAGCGTGCTGCGTGCCGGGCATTTGTGCGCTCCGCTGGGTGTGCCGGTGCTGGGCGTGAATTTGGGCCGGTTGGGTTTTTTGATCCAGATCGACCGGCATGAATGGCGCGAGTTCTTTGACAAAATGCTGAACGGTGAAGCATGGATCGAGAACCGCATGATGCTGCGGGCCGAGCATGTGCGGGCCGGTGATTCGATCGGGCAGTGGAACGCTTTGAACGAAGTGGTGGTGGGCCGCGGGCAAACCCTGCGCCCGGTGCGTTTGACCGCTTCGGTGGACGGGCGGCATCTGACGAGCTATGTGGCCGATGGGTTGATCGCTTCAACCGCCACAGGCTCCACGGCCTATGCCCTGGCCGCGGGCGGGCCGATCCTGCCACCCGAATTGCGCAACATTCTGCTGGTGCCGATCGCACCGCATCTTTCGGTGGATCGGGCCGTGGTGCTGGCAGCAGGTTCGATGGTGAGCATCCGCGTCAAAGGCGATAACGCCGTATTGAGCGTGGATGGACAGCCTTCGATCACCTTGATGGATAACGACCATGTGGATATTTGCGCTGCTGATGTGACCACGCAATTCATCCGCTTTGGCGACCCGGGTTATTTCTACCGCAACCTGACGGCGCACATGAACGAAAATTCATTGGGCCTGCCGCGATAAAAACATGACACGAAGGACATCAGGTATACGAAGAAGACGCAATCACACAGCGCTCAACACAACCTTCGCATCCTTTGAACTGAAAATATGACCGAAACCTTATTCTGCTACAACCACCCCACTCGCGAGACCGCCCTGCGGTGCAATAACTGCGAACGACCCATCTGTGCGGCATGCGCAGTGAAGACGCCCACCGGCTATCGTTGCAAGGAATGTGTACGCGACCGTCAGCGTTCATTTGATACATCGGAATGGTATGACTTTGTGGCTGGCTTTCTTGTGGCCGCCCTCCTTTCGGGGGTTGCCTCCTTCCTCGTCAGTTTGGTGGGTGGCATTGGCTTCTTCGGCTATTTTCTGATCGCAGCCGGGGCGCCCACAGCCGGTGTGGTCATCACCGAAAGTGTGCGCGCTGTGACGAAGAAACGTCGTTCACGGGCCTTGTTCATCACGGTGACAGCCGCTGTGGTGCTCGGGGCCCTGCCCATGGTGGCACTGCAACTCATCACCATGAACTTGTTCGGCCTGCTCTTTCAAGGCATTTACCTGTTCATCGTAGTCCCGCTCGTCTATACCCGACTTTCTGGAATCCAATTGTTCAGATAACCCATACACATGCTAACCGAACTCCGCATCCATAACTTTGCCATCATCGATAAACTCGACCTGCGTTTTGGTCCCGGCCTCGTCATCCTCACCGGTGAGACGGGCGCAGGCAAATCCATCATTCTCGATGCCGTGGTCATGCTGCTCGGCGGTAAGGCCGACACGACCTTCGTGCGCACCGAGTCAGACGCCGCATTTGTCGAGGGCGTGTTTCAGCTCAAGGGTTCCGAAAAAGAGGCGGTGCATGAGGTCCTCAACCGCGAAGAGTTGATGGACGACCCCGATTATGTGGTGCTGATGCGCGAAGTCCGCAAGGAGGGGCGCAGCGTGGCGCGCGTCAACGGGCGCACGGTGAACGTCTCTTTGTTGAAGGAATTGGGCGGACTCTTGATCGACATCCACGGCCAGGCCGAACATTTATCCCTGCTCGATTCACGCGCCCATTTGGGCCTGCTCGATCGCTACGCCGAAATTTCGCGCCCCCTCAGCGACTACCGCCAGTCGTATCACAACTTGCAGAACCTGCGCCGCGAATTAAGCGAGTTGCGCAAAGCCCAGGCTGACGCCGACCGCAAGATCGATATGCTCACCTACCAGGCGGAGGAGATCGAGTCGGCGCGCCTGAAACCGAACGAAGATGAAGAACTACGCAAGGAACGCGACCGGCTGGCCAACGCCGAGTCTTTGGCACAGAACGCGCAGGAGGCACTGGCCATTCTCGAAGAGGGCTCACCCGAAATGCCCGCCGCCAGCGATCTGATTGGTCAGGCCGCACAGGCATTGGAAGCATTGGCAAAAATCGACTCAGCCCAGAGCGAAATGGCAAACCAGGCCGAGATCCTGCTCGATACGATCTCAGATATTACACACACCCTGCGGAATTATCTCGAAGAGATCGAGTTCAACCCCAAGCGGCTCGATGAAGTGGAAGAACGCCTTGACCTGATCCATTCGCTCAAGCGCAAATATGGTGGCAGCATCCAGTCGGCGCTGGCATACGGCGCCGATGCGCGCAAACAACTCGAGACCATCAGCGGCGCGGCTGACCGCATCGACGAGTTGGAGCTGCAGGAAGCCAAACTGCTCAACCAGCTCGCCAAACAAGGCACGGCCCTCAGCGAGAAGCGCAAGTCGGCTGCGGAGAAGATGGCGCGCGGCATCGAGGCCGAACTCAACGACTTGAAGATGTCTGCGGCAAAATTCGGCGTGGACTTTCAGACCCGCCCTGATCCGAACGGCCTGCCTCTGGCTGATGGTTCCCGCATCGCCTTCGACCATAACGGCTACGACCGCATCGAATTTTTGATCGCCCCCAACCCCGGCGAAGGGCTCAAGCCGCTGGCGAAGATCGCCTCTGGCGGCGAAACTTCGCGCCTGATGCTCGGGCTCAAGAATGTGTTGGCCACGGCTGATGAAGTTCCCTCGCTGATCTTCGATGAGATCGATCAGGGTATCGGCGGTCGTGTGGGTTTGACCGTTGGGTTCAAACTTTGGAATCTCTCGCGGTTGCATCAGGTCTTCTGCGTCACGCACCTGCCGCAACTCGCCGCTTTCGGCGATGAGCATTATCAAGTGCAAAAACTGGTCAACGACAAGCGCACCCTCACCCGCGTGGAACGGCTCGACGGTGAACCGCGCCTGCTCGAACTGGCCCAAATGCTCGGCGAAGTGAGCGAAGGGACACTGCGCTCGGCGCATGAGTTGCTGCAAACTGCACGAGAGATGGCGAAGAGGAAATAATCTTCGGATTGCCCGCCCCTGCCAGGCTAGACTCAGGCGGGGGCTTTTTATTCGGTAAGGCAATGGATTGTATTGGATGGAAACGACATGGACAAACGCGTACAGTTCGATTTTGAAATTGACTTTTCCAATGGCGGCGGGATTCAGGGACAGGATTTTCGTTTGGATATCGAAGGCGATGATATTTCAGATGAAGAATTAGCAAAGTACATCGTTGAAGATATGCGTTTACTGATGGTGGGCGCAGTCCGCATTTTGAACAAGCAGATCATCACCGAGCCACATAAACGCCCAAAGCCGAAGCCTCAATGGCTCTATCATCTCGTCCCCGCCCGGCTGGGGATGGTCACTGAAGGACCGACACCTGAAGAAGCCGAGACGGTCTCGCGTCACTTTGCATATCTCAAGTCTCTAACCGACCAAGGCGTAATGATGTTTGTGGGGCGCACACAGAACAACGACGAGCACACCTTCGGCATTGCCATCTTCGAAGCGGAGGATGAAGCAGCGGCGAAACAGATCATGGAGAACGATCCAGCCGTCCAGGGAGGGGTGATGCGGGCGACGCTGTATCCGTACAAGATCGCGCTGCTAAGAAGGTCCATCCTGCCATAAAATTACAGCAATTGACAGCCTCTCACGAGGCTTTGAGAGTCTCTGTTCGCTATGCTGGGGGAAATTTCAAACGGAGGCATTGCGATGAAAACCCTGTCCATTTTTCTGTCGTTGATCAATTCGTTGCTGGCGGGTGTGATCCTGCTGGCGGGCATGAGCGGTGAACTGCATTCGGCGGCTTTGCTGTGGGCGCTGGTCAAGGCGCTTGCGCTGGCGGGCGTCCTGTTCATGGGCGGGCTCACCTGGTTTGGACTGCTCACCAATTCGCGACCGGGGCTGCTGGCCTTCGGCAGCCTGGCGCTGATCGTGCTGGGCACGGCTGCCATGGTTTGGTCACTGCATTTGGCCAGCCTTGGCCAGTTGGATCTGCTGATGGCCCTGTATGGCCTCAGCTTGCTGGTGCAGGGCATGGCGTCGCTGGGCGGACTGGTGGAAGATCATCGTACATTGGCCACATGACCTGGGCCTGAATTTTTGACTTGACACTCCGGGCAAGAAACCTATAATTCCGGCGCATGCAGAACTTCAACCTTTGCTTGTGTCTTTGGCGGGGCTTGTGACCACCGCCTGAGACCAACCGCAGTCAACGTCTCGGGACAGTGGCACAGCTCCGCGCACAAAACCTTGCGCCGGATGGCGGTACTGCTGTCCTTTTATTTCGCCTGTTGACTGCCCAACCTGTCCAAATCTTATAACTAAAGGAATACAAAATCATGTCATACGCCCGCCCTGAATATCTCGTCGAAACCGAATGGGTTGCCCAACATCTTGAAGACCCCAACATCCGCCTTATCGAATCGGACGAAGACCCCTTGCTCTATGCCATGGGCCATATCCCCGGTGCCGTGCAGGTGGATTGGTTCAGCACGCTGCAACATCCCCTGCGCCGCGATTTTCTCACCCGCGAAGAGTTTGAAGCCGTCAATGCCAAACTTGGCATTGCCAACGACACCACTCTGGTATTTTATGGCGATAAGTCCAACTGGTTTGCCTGTTACGCCTTGTGGCTGTACCAATACTACGGTCACCAGAACGTGAAGATCATGAACGGCGGACGCCTGAAATGGGAGAAGGAGAATCGTCCGCTCGTGAAGGAAGTGCCCGTTTATACTGCAACAACCTATCAGGCGGCAGAGGCGGATAAGTCGATCCGCGCCTTCCGTGACGAGGTCCGTGCCCATAGCGACGCCCGCAAGCCGTTGGTGGATGTCCGCTCGCCGAAGGAATACACCGGCGAACTGCTGCACATGCCCAACTACCCGCAGGAAGGCGCAACCCGCGGCGGACACATCCCCGGCGCCGTCAGCATTCCGTGGGCACAGGCCGTCAACGAGGCGGATAGCACCTTCAAGACCTCTGAAGAACTGCGTGCCCTGTACGAGGGCAAACAGGTCAAAGCCGACGGCGAGGTGATCGCCTACTGCCGTATCGGCGAACGCTCCTCGCTCACCTGGTTCGTGCTCAAGTACCTGCTCGGGTATCCCAACGTCAAGAACTACGACGGCTCCTGGACCGAGTGGGGCAACCTGGTGGACGCTCCGATCGAGAAATAACCCAAGGCCATGCCCAATCTGCCCCCTAAACTGCAAGAGATCGTGGATGACTTCGCGAGCATGAGTCGCGAAGAAAAGCTCGAGACCCTCATCGCCTACGCCGAATCCTTCCCGGCCCTGCCCGACTGGCTCAAAGAAAAACGCGACCAGATGGAGCCTGTGCCTGAATGCATGACTCCGGTCTTCCTCTTCGCCGAGCGACAGCCGAACGGTGGTGTGCATTTTTACCTGGATATCCCGGCGCAATCGCCTACCGTGCGCGGGCTGGCGTCGGTCCTCTCCAATGGGCTCGATGGCTGCACGCCCGAAGAGATCATCAGCGTCCCTGCCGATTTCTTCCTGCCCATGAACCTGGCCGAGGCCGTTTCGCAGCAGCGCCTGAACGGTTTTACCGGCGTGCTTGCCCATATGAAACAGGAAGCCGTCAAACTTCTTGGACAATAAGCAAATTTTTTAAGAAACAGCTTCCACAAAACCCTTGCATTTTTCAAAATGCCGTGCTAAACTAATGAAAGTTCACCCCGACCTGCCCCCCTCAGGCCGGGGTGAACTACTTAAAGGTCATACACTTTCAGGCGGGACTGGGTACAATGCCCCCATGAAAACCAAACTTTTCCTGCTTTTTCTCCTGACATCTGCTCTTTTTGCCTGCGGCGGACAAGCCCCCGCATCCTCCTCCCCCACACCTGCCTCCACCGCAACAGACCTCCTGCCGCCCACGGTCACCTTTACCGCATCCCCGCCCCCCACAGCCACCTTTACACCCATCCCCACCTTCACCGAAACCTTTACCCCACAACCTACAGCATCCCCCACCGATACCCCGATTCCCACCGTCGAAAGCCTGAAAGCGACCGTCACCGCCGGGAAGTTGAGTTGCCGGTACGGCCCGGGCGCCGAATACCTGTTTCTTTACGGCCTGCGACAGACCGCCAACATCAAGCTCATCGGCCGCACGGATGGCAACAATTGGGTCTGGGTGGATGGCGAGAATAAGTGCTGGGTAAACGCCAAATTCCTGGTCATTGACGGCGACCCACAATTGCTCCCGGTGGTCTACCCTGATGTGGCCCTGCTCCCGGTTTCACCCTATTACCCCGGCCCCAGTTGGGTCAATGCAGTTCGAAAAGGGAATCAGGTTGAGGTGAGTTGGGAGCCGGTACCGATCAGTCCTGGCAAATTTGCCGATACGAATATGAAACAATACCTACTCGAAGTCTGGCGGTGCGAAGCGGGGGAGATCGTCTTCGAAACGCTGGGCACCAACCTGCCATTCATCGTTGTGCCCAATGATGAGGCCGGCTGTGCCGTCCCTTCGCGAGCACGCATCCTCCTGCAGGAGAAGCACGGCTACGGCGGTCCGCTCGAAGTGCAATGGCCCCAGCCGTAAGGCAACCTTTTCAACCCGAAACGGATGTGTGACCGATCGGTCACACATCCGTTTTATTTTGGGCTTCATCCAGCAGTTGATAAATAGAACATAGGTGCTATAATCATGCTCTCACGAAAGGACCTGCATGTTCACCCAACTTAATAAAACCTATCATGAATTCCCTACTCGCTTCTGGGTCGTTGTTCTCGCCCGCTTCATCGATGGCATCGGCAACACCTTGCTTTTCCCTTTCTTCGCCTTGTACATTACCCAGAAATTCAACGTCGGCATGACACAAGCCGGGGTGATGCTCGGCATGAGTTCGCTGGCCGGGCTGTTCGGCGGAATCTTTGGTGGCGCCCTGGCCGATCGTTTCGGGCGGCGCAGTATCATCCTCTTTGGGCTGGTCTTCAGCGCGGTCAGTTCGATCGCGCTCGGGTTGGTCAATGAACTCTCCGTGATGTATGCGGTCTCGATCGTGGTGGGGCTGGTGGGCAGTATCGGTCACCCCGCGCATGGCGCCATGGTCGCTGATATTTTGCCGGAGGAAAAACGCCAGGAGGGCTTCGGGATCCTGCGCATCGTGGGGAACATGTCATGGTTGGTCGGACCCACCATCGGGGGGTTCGTGGCGTCCAAGTCCTTTCTGGCGCTGTTCATTGCCGATGCCGTGATGAGTTGCATCGTGGCCGGCATCGTCTATGCGTTCATCGCCGAGAGCAAACCCCTACCCCACGCAGACGAGGCGCAAACCAGCCTGTGGCAAACCATTGGCGGCTACAACGTTGCCTTGCGCGATCTGCCTTTCATGGCTTTCATCGTTGCCTCCATTTTGATGACCACTGTCTACCAACAGATGTACAACTCGCTCTCGGTCTTTTTGCGCGATACCCACGGGATCGACCCGCAAGGCTATGGCATGTTGCTATCCACCAGCGCCATCACCGTCATTCTCTTTCAATTCTGGGTGACCCGCCGCATCAAGCACCAGCCGCCCTTCACCATGATGGGACTCGGCGCGGTCTTTTATGCCATTGGCTTTGTGTTATTTGGCATCGTGACCCACTTCGCGCTGTTCGCCGTGAACATCGTCATTATCACCATCGGCGAGATGATCATCATGCCGGTCAGCCAGGCGCTGGTGGCGGATTTTGCCCCCGAAGAAATGCGCGGACGCTACATGGCGATCTCCGGCATGACCTGGATGGTGCCCGCCACGCTCGGCCCCGGGCTGGCCGGATACATGCTCGATAATTACAACCCCAACCTGTTGTGGTATGTGGGTGGGCTTTTGTGTGTAATTGCCGCTTTTAGCTTCTACTTGCTGCACATTCGACTTGGAAAACGCCAACAATTTAACCCCGCAGAGACCGAAATGGCAGGCACGGATTAATTTTCTCAACCACAAACTTGTGAATTTCAACTAAAGTATTGACATTTTGAATATTTAGTCGTAATATTTCAATAATTCAAATTTGAAATAAATAATCCTAAAGATACTCTTCGTTTTCTTGAAGAAACGCCAAGGAGTTCAAAATGTCAGATATTGCCATTGAAGCCCGCCAACTCATCAAAAAATTCCCGGCCCGTCCCGGCACCGGCGATAAGTCCACCCCTGCCCCAAAACGCAACTGGAACCCTTTTGCCAAAAAAGAACCCAAGCCCATGTTCACCGCCGTGGACGGGGTGGACCTGCAGATCCAACGCGGCGAGATCTTTGGCTTGCTCGGCCCGAACGGTGCCGGCAAATCCACCACCATTCGCATGCTATGCACGCTGCTCGAACCCACCAGCGGCTCGGCCCACGTCAACGGCTTCGATGTGGTCAAACAAGCAAACGACGTGCGACGCAGTCTTGGCACTGTGCTGGCCGGCGAACGCAGTATCTACTGGAAGTTAAGCGGACGCGAAAACCTGGAATACTTTGCCGCGCTCTATCACATCCCATCGGCCATCGCCAAAAAACGCGTGGAAGAATTGCTCGAGCGCATGGAGATCAAGGACCGCGCCAACGAACTCGTGGAAAAATATTCCACCGGCATGCGCCAGCGCATCGCCATCGCCAAGGCTCTGCTGGCCCGCCCACCCATCCTGCTGCTGGACGAACCCACGCTCGGACTCGACCCCCAGGCTGCCCGCAATTTACGAGAATTGATCTCGCAACTGAAACAGGAAGGCCATACCATCCTGCTCACCACGCACTACATGGAAGAAGCCGACCAACTCTCCGACCGCATCGGCATCATCGATACCGGCAAGGTCATCGCACTCGATACCCCTGCCGGGCTCAAACGCCGCATCGAACAGAAGGAAGTCATCAAACTCGAAGTTACCGGCTGGCATGCTGAAATGGGCGACAAACTCAAAAGCATCACCGGCATTGAGAATCTGGTCTCGCGCCAGCAAGGCGAAGCCGACTTGTGGGAGGTCAACATGCAGGCCCAGAACAGCCGCACCGCCATCCCGCGCATCGTGGAACACATCAGCAGCAACGGCACACGCCTTGTAAATATGAACATCGTCAAACCCTCGCTGGAGGATGTGTTCATCCATCTCACCGGCAAGGCTCTGCGCGATTAGGAGCCGCCATGCAAACGACTCTCTCCCAACGCTCTCTTGGCAGGCCAGGGTTTCTATCAGACTTGCGCGCCTTATGGGCCGTGGTCAACCGCGAGTGGACCATCTTCGTGCGCTACCCTTCCTGGATCATTGCCATGATCATCTGGCCGCTCATCTTCCCGATGATGTATATCCTCACCGCCCGCGCCCTCTCCGGTGTGGACGGCAGCGGCATGCAGGTCTTCACCCAAACCACCGGGGCCAGTAATTTCATCGGCTATATCGTGGTTGGCACCACGGTCTGGATGTGGCAAAACGTCGTGCTCTGGGATGTGGGCTTCGGCCTGCGCAAAGAACAGATGCGCGGCACGCTCGAATCGAACTGGCTCTCCCCCACCTGGCGCTTCGCCTACCTGCTCGGCCAAAGCGGACCACAACTCATCAGCATGTTCGTCTTCATCGGCATGACCGCCATCGAATTCGGGTTATTGTTTGGCGTGCGTCTCAACGGCAGCCCCTGGCTTGTCCTGCTAATGTTCCTGGTCTCAGTTCCCGCCGTTTACGGACTGGGCTTCGCCTTCGCCAGCGTGGTCATCACCGCCAAGGAGGCCCACACCTTCGTCTTCCTCGTGCGCGGATTGGTGATGATCTTCTGCGGCATCACCTTCCCCGTCACCCTGCTCCCCGAGTGGATGCGCTTCATCGCCGATTGGCTCCCGCAAACCTACATGATCCATGCCATGCGCGCCGCAGCCTTCTCCAACGCTTCCATCGCCGACCTCATGCCCGATATCCGCGCCCTGTTGCTCTTCGGCGCCTTCTGGCTCACACTGGGCTACATTCTCTTCGTCAACATGGAACGCCGCGCCCGCATCACCGGCGCCATCGGACAATACTAGCCATGCATACCACCCTCTCAGACTCCAATATCTCCACGCAACTGCGCGCCATCTGGATCATCGCCCGCAAAGACTGGAAAGTCTTCTGGCGTTATCCGCTCAACGCGGTCTCGCACGTCTTCCAACCCATCATCTGGGTCACCCCTGTCTACTTCATGGGTCAGGCCTTCAGCACTAACGGGCAGGCTCTGGGCTTCGCGCAATACAGCGGCACCGGCGACTACATGTCCTACGTGCTCATCGGTACCGCACTCAGCAACTTCATCCTCACCGTATTCTGGGGCATGGGCTTTGCCCTCAAAGAAGACATGGACGCGGGTGTGCTCGAATCGAACTGGCTCACGCCCGTCTCGCGCATCCACATCCTCGTAGGCCGTACCCTCACCAGCCTGCTCACCACAGCCGTCACATCCCTCATCATGCTGGTCATCGCCGCCTTCCTCTTTGGCTTCAAACCCACCGGCAACGTCATCGCCGCCTTCCTCACCGCCATTCCCATGCTCATCGGGCTCTACGGCTTCGGCTTTGCCTTTGCCGCCCTCGTCCTCCTCATGCGCGATGCCAACACCCTCGTGGACGTGAGCAGCTTCCTCGTACAGGGCTTGTCAGGCGCCAACTTTCCGGTCAAGTCCCTGCCCTATTGGCTCATCCCCATCGCCCTTGCCATGCCGCTCACCTACGGCTTCGACGCCGTGCGCGGCTTCCTGCTCAAGACCAGCACCCTCTTCCCCATCCATATTGAGATCATCCTTCTGCTCGTCTTCATGGTCGTCATGCTCTGGTTCGGGGCCTGGATGTTCAACCGCGTCGAGCGCAAGGTGCGCATGCTTGGCACCCTCGGCCAGCACTAACCATACGCCCTAACATTTGCAAGACTGCCAAAAATAAAAAGCTGGATGCGTTTGCATCCAGCTTTTTATTTGACATAAACCCGCTTCACGCTCAGCCGGACCCTGCTTCCGTCCAAATGGCCCGACCCAAGCTGCGGCTATGCTTAATGGTGATGCCCGCCATCGTGGACGTGGCCGTGATCCAGCTCTTCAGCGTTCGGCTCACGCAACCCCACCACCTTCACATTGAAATGCAATTCCGCCCCCGCCAGCGGATGATTGAAATTCAGAGTCACAGCCTCGCCCTGGATCGCATCAACACGTGCATACTGGGCATGCCCCTCCTCATCGCGGACGGTCAACTCCAACCCCTCTTCCAACTGCATGTCCTTCGGGAACTGCCCACGCGGCACTTCCAAAAAGGCGGTGTCATCGAACTCGCCATACCCATCAACCGGCTGGACAACCACATTCTTGCTTTCACCCACCTTCATACCCATCATTTCATTTTCCAGGCCCGGCACGATATTCCCATACCCCGCCAGGTACTGCAATGGACCCTGCCCATCGGACGTATCCAATAATTCGCCATCCACATGGAGCGTATACTCCATCGAAACGACCACACCTTCTTTGACTGATTCAATGCTCATTTACGTTATCCTTTCTTGAAAGTGCGCCCATTGTACCAGCCTGATGCCGCAAATGCGGTCGATTCTTTCATCGTATGCCTTCCCTTGTACATGACCGCACAAATGTAACCTTGCCACGATTGACACAAAAAGAAACAGGGGTAAAATCTTTGAAATTTTACAAACTCCGCCATACCCTTCATCTGAATACCAACCCTGTAAAAAAACGTTGCCATGCGTAGGTTAACGTTTTCAAATTTCAAACCACTTTGAGGAGAGTGCGTATGAGTAAAGCAGTTCGGTACGTTGCATCTGCCATCATTCTGTTGACCCTGGTCTTCGGGTCGCTGGCGATGGCCCCCGCCGCCCGTTCATCAGCCCCCGTGTTGTTGAAGAGCGGCGCTTTTGTTCCTGCCCAGGGTCAGTTCGCGACAGGCAGCCAAAAATACTTCATTGTTCAATTCAATGGCCCCATCCAGCAGGCATGGAAGGATGCCATCACAGCAGCCGGTGCGGAGATTTTGTACTATATCCCCGATTATGCCTTCAAGGTTCGCATGAACCCGGGTATCGCCAAACGTCTGGGCGGGCTATCCTTTGTCGGCTCCGTAGTAGCCTACCAGCCTGATTTCAAATTATCATCAAATCTGGTTCGTGATACTGAAACCCGCCTCTATCAAGTGCATATAGAGCGCGGTTCAGATTACGGAGCCATGCGCGCCCTTATCGCACAGACCGGCGCCGAAGTGCTTAGCTTCGATAACGACCTGCTCGTCATCGCCGCCAACGGCGCCTTCATCAACGCGGTTGCCCAACTCGACGACGTAGCCTTTATCGACACCTTCCGCCTCAACCAGACCTTCACCGCCCCGAACGGACCGCGCACCAACGACGTCAGCCGCGATATCATCGGCGCGACCGCTGCCAACGCCCGCGGGTACGATGGCTCCACCCAAACCGTGGCCGTGGCTGATACTGGCCTCGGCGGCGGTAGCACCACGACCGCCCATCGCGACATCCCCGCCGGGCGCATCACCGCCATTTACAACTGGCCCGGTACCACCGATAGCTGCTTCCAGACCATCACCAACGATGGCGCCATCGACGTGGATTCCGGTCACGGCACCCATACCACAGGCTCTGTCTTGAGTGGTGGCGCCCCCAACGGTATCGGCAAAGGGACCGCCCCCGGCGCGCACCTGGTCTTCCAGGCTACTGAAAACTGGGTGGTCACATCTTCGTTGTGCAAAGTCTTGTATGGTTACCAGAACGGTTACTACCTCACCGGCCTCCCTGCTGACCTGAACACGCTCTTTTCGCAGGCCTATACTGCTGGAGCCCGCATCCACAGCAACTCATGGGGCTCTGCTGCGGCCGGGGCTTACTCTGCCAATTCAGCACAGGCTGACACCTTCATGTGGAATAACCGTGACATGGTCATCACCTTCTCGGCGGGCAATGAGGGCATCGATGCCAACAGTGATGGTGTGATCGACAACGACTCCATCGGCGCGCCCGGCACGGCCAAGAACGTCATCACCGTGGGCGCCAGCGAAAACCAGCGCGCAGATAATTACCCCTGCGATACCAGCCTGGCCTACACCACCTGCGCCACACAAGGCGGTGTGAACAGCATCTTCACCTGGGGTTCCGCCTGGCCTGCTGATTACCCGGCCAATCCCATCAAGGATGATGTCTCGGCCAACAACAGCCAGCAAATGGCCGCCTTCTCCAGCCGCGGTCCTACAGACGATGGCCGCATCAAGCCTGATGTTGTCGCGCCCGGTTCGTGGATCCTGTCCACCTACTCGAACCTGTATCAGCAAGGCTACGACGCCTCACCCAATCCCCAAAACAACGCCTACCAATACGATGGCTACGGCTTCCCTTACGACGCCTACTACAAATACCTGAGCGGCACATCCATGTCCAACCCGCTCACAGCGGGTGGTGTGGCAGTCGTCAAGGACTACTACAGCAAAGCCTACAGCCTCAATGCCAGCGCGGCGCTTGTCAAGGCCACGCTCATCAACTCCGCCGTGGACATGCTCGACGAGAACAACGACGGCTTCAACGATAACGACTTCCCCATCCCCAACAGCCATGAAGGCTGGGGCCGCATCAACCTCGATGCCGCCACCGACGGCACCATCGCCTTCGTGGACGAAGGCACCGGCCTGGCCACCAACGGCAACGCTTCCTTCCAGGTCACATCCACCGGCGGCCCCCTCAAAGTCACCGTCGTCTGGACCGACTTCCCTGCCGCCGCCAACGCCGCTGTCACCCTCGTCAATGACCTCGACCTCACCGTCAGCGGACCGAGCGGCGCCTTCAAGGGCAACGTCTTCGCAGGCGGTTGGAGCGCAACCGGCGGCACCGCCGATCGCCGCAACAACGTCGAGAACGTCTACATTCAGAATGCCGCGGCTGGCACCTACACCGTCAACGTCAACGGCTTCAACATCCCCAACGGACCGCAAAAATTTGCCATCGTAGTTGATGGTGGCTCGCTGGCTGCAGGTCCCACTCCCACCCCGGCGCCCACCAATACACCGACCAATACGCCGCTGCCACCCACACCTACGAACACCCCGGCCCCGGTCACCAGCACCGGCTTCCTGGCGCCCTCCGCCCAGGGCCCCGTCACATCCAGTGCAGGTGACAACAACGGCTACGAAGGCACGCCTGCCAACGCCTTCGCCGCCGACGGCATCTTCGCCACCGATACAAGCAGCGGCACCAATACCAACACCAGCTGCACCAACAACGGCAAAGATAAGCACCTCTTCTATAACTACAACTTCAACATCCCCAGCCTCACCTCAGTGCAGGGTATCGAAGTGCGCTTGAACGCCAGGGTAAGCAGCACCACCAGCGCCCCCAAGATCTGCGTTCAAATCTCCTGGGATGGCGGCACCACGTGGACGGCGGCTAAATCCACAGCCACCCTCACCACCGCCAACGCCACCTACACCCTCGGCACACCCACCGACAACTGGGGCCGCACCACCTGGACGCTGGCCAACTTCTCGAACACCAGCTTCCGCGTGCGCGTGATCGATGTGGCCAGTTCCACCGCCCGCACCTTCTCGCTCGACTCCATCGCCGTCAACATCACCTACCGGCCATAACCGCCGACGGCACCTGCAATAAAAAGATGGACGCGTTTTTGGCGCGTCCATCTTTTTTTGTGGCTGGAAGCCCGCTTCGCTCCCAGCCGGAACCTGCCTCTGTTCAATCGTCATCGCCTCATCCGCCAGCCGTCACCCAATTTCATCCTTCATCCCTTACAATAGCACCATGCACTCCGACCTCTGCCTTCCCTGGTACTGGGAATTCGACATCGACTTCGTCAACTTCGTGGAACAGGCCTGCCAACAACAAGGGCTCACCCTCTGGCAGATCACCCCCGAAAACCTGCTCGAATCCGTCAACGCGCTCTACACCGGCGCGCACACCTTCAACACCCTGCTCGACCGTTCACAAGGCGAAGACCGCTTTCTCGTGATCAACCGCTGGGCAAAAGAATACAAGAAAAAACGCATCAATCCCGCTGAGCTTTCCAAATGGTCTGAAGACAAAGCCACGATGCATCTCGAGCTCATCACGGCCGGCGTCACTACACCGCACACCATTCTGCTGGCTCCCTTTCTTGAGCAACCCGTCCTCCCCCCGCTTGACCTGACCGCCCTTGGCCCGCAATTCGTCATCAAGCCTTCAAACGAAGGCGGCGGTGAAGGTGTCATCCTTGGCGCCTTCTCACTCGACCAGGTCCTGCGCGCCCGCATGGAATTCCCCGAGCAGAAATACCTTCTGCAATCCACGGTTGTGCCCCGCACCATTCAAGGACACCCCGCCTGGTTCCGCGTGTTCTACGCCGCGGGCAAAACCTACCCTTGCTGGTGGCATCCGCTGACACACGTTTACGCCCCCGTCACGGCTTCAGAAGAGAACCGCCACGAACTCGCCCCGCTCCACGAACTCACCCGGCGTATCGCCTCCCTCTGTAAACTGGACTGGTTCACCACCGAGATCGCCCTCACCCTCGAAGATTTTGTGGTGGTCGATTACGTCAACGACGAGATCGACACCCGCATCCAATCCAAAGCCGTGGACGGCGCCCCTGACGAGATCATGCAGGATGTGGCCCGGCAATTGGTGGGATTGGCGAAAGAACATCAGTAAGCCAACGAAGATCATCTCGCGCAAAAAGGCCCTGCGCGGATACCAGCACAACACGCCTCTTGCTTCATTTTTCATCATTCATCCTTCAACTTTCATCCTTTCCCCGCAAGGAGTCTCCCATGTCCAAACCCCGCGCCCGCGATCTCGGCATTCCCTTTGAAGGGACACCCGGCAAATACAATGCCATCACCGATGTGGACGGCATCACCGTCGGTTACTCAACCATCATCGAAGGCGA
>CAZJMZ010000029.1:0-6365 GCA_964547115.1 uncultured Anaerolinea sp.
CTAAGGGACGCAACTTGTCAGAACATTCGGATTGAAGTATAAGTCTCCCACATTCCTTACCCGATAAGAGCATTATGAACAACGAAAAAACATCCTGGCTTCAAAAACCCATACACCCCACCCTGCCTGCCATTACCTTCGAGATCATCATCTTTGCGGGCATCATCCTGCTGGCCATCGCCACCCGCTTCTACGATCTGGGCGCACGGGTGATGAGTCATGACGAAAGTTTACACACCTACTTCTCCTGGCTGTTGTACAAAGGCCAGGGCTACCAGCACACGCCCATGATGCATGGCCCGTGGCAATTCCACTGGATCGCCCTGTCATACTTCCTGTTCGGCCCTAGCGATTTCACCGCCCGCATTCCGGCGGCGCTGTTCAGCATTGCCACCATCGTGGCCGTCTGGAAATGGCGGCGCTATCTGGGTTCGTGGGGCATGCTGATCGCCGGTTTCCTGCTGGTGGTTTCGCCATATATGTTGTTCTACGGGCGCTATGTGCGCGAAGATGTATACACTGGCCTATCGGGCATTCTGATGCTGTACGCGGTCCTGCGCTACCTGGAAGGGGGTGAAAGCAAATTCCTCTACCTGATCACCGGCGCACTCATCATCCATTATGCAGACAAAGAAACCTCCTTCATTTACAGCGCCGAGATCCTTCTGTTCCTCGGCTTGTTGTTCCTGCTCCAGGTGACGCGGCGGGCATGGGAAAACTACGAAAAGGAATATCGTTATTTCGTCATCCTGCTGGCCGCTGGCGCCGTGCTGGTGAGCGTGGGATTGGGAGCTTATGTTTTGCAGCACGAAACCGGCAGCGGACTCTCCATCACAGAGACGGCAGTCCCGGCCAACCCCAGCGGTGAAACAGCCGGGGTTGGAGAAACAACCGGAAGCGGCTTATCATTCCTCACCACATTGATGCTCGAGATCGGGATCCTTGGCGTGGCTGCTGCCGGCCTGATCTACTTCTATCTGGCGTGCATTCGCAGAGTGTTGCCGCGCAATCGCGCCTTCGACCTGATGCTGTTAATCTTCACCTTCGTCCTGCCACAATTGACCGCCCTGGTACTCGAGACACTTCAAAAGCTGGGCGTTTCGAACGTGATCATCCCCACCGATGCCGCCTCGGTCTCGCAACTGGATGGCTTCTCAATGACCGTGATGGGCGTCGTGCTGGCGGTGTTGTTCCTGATCACCATCGGGGTCGGCCAACTCTGGGACCGCAACTGGTGGAAATACGCCACGCTCTTCTGGGGCGTGTTCACGGTCTTTTACACCACCTTCTTCACCAACGCAGCCGGGTTCTTTACCGGCGTGGTGGGCTCGCTGGGTTATTGGCTGGTGCAGCAAGGCGTGGAACGCGGCAGCCAGCCCGAATATTATTATTTACTGATCCAGATCCCCATGTATGAGTTCCTGCCCGCCATCGGCACGTTGGTGGCGATCGGCCTGGGTTTGAAAAAGTTATATGGTCAGAAGCAGGCCGAGCTTGAGTCTGAAGCGGAAGTGCAGCCTGAAGCAGGAACCGAGTCTGAGTCCAAGACGGACATCTTCCCCATCTTTTTCTGGTTGATGACCTGGTGGGTCTTTATCACCATCGCCGCATTCACCATCGCGGGCGAACGCATGCCGTGGCTCACCTATCACATGGCCTGGCCCATGGCCCTGTTCACCGGATGGGCGGTCGGACAGATCATCGAGTCGAACCTCCCGCAATGGCAGACCAGCAAAGCCGGTCAGAGCGTGCTGGGCGTGGTGGTGCTGGCTGTGTTTTTGTTGGCTGCGTACAACGCGCTCACCGCATGGTTCAGTGGCAATCCACCGTTCCAGGGCACCAGTCTCACTCAACTGCAAGCCACTTCTTCGTTCCTGCTACCGCTGATCGCCTCCATCCTCTCGGCCGTGTTCCTGGCGTACTTGATGAAGGATGACCTGCTCAGCCTGGGCCTTGTCGCGTTGTCGATCATGGCTCTGGCTACTTTCGTCTCCAGCGTGATCAACGGCGCTTCTCTCGCCAGCCTCAGCCTGACAGCCCCCGACCCAGCTTTACTCAACCCTGAACGCCTGCGCCTCTCAGCGGGCATTGCGGCCTGCCTGGCCTGTATCGTGGGCGTGGTGTATCTGGCGCGCCAGCCACGCAACAGTGGCTTCGCCGGCATCGCCACCCTGCTGGTCTTCGGCCTGCTCGCCGTGCAAACCGTGCGGACTTCGTTCCGTGCGGCCTACATCAACTACGACAATGCCACCGAATATCTCGTGTACGCGCACGGCGCGACAGGCGTGAAGGATGTCATCGGGCAGGTGGCGGAAATTTCAAAGCGCACTGCTGGCGGTCTCAATGCCGTGGTGGCCTACGATGCCAGCGCTCCCGATACGGGCGTCTCGTGGCCAATGGTGTGGTACCTGCGCGATTTCACCGCGCAACGCTCCTTTGACCAGCCCACCCGTTCACTGCGGGAGGCTGTGGCGGTCATTGTGGACCAGAAGAACTTCGACAAGATCGATGGCGCGCTCGGCAATGGTTTCTACCGCTTTGATTACATCCGCATGTGGTGGCCCAATCAGGATTATTTCAACCTCGACTCGGCTCGCTTGAGCAATGCCATCTCCAATCCGGCGATCCGCGAAGGTATCTTCGATATCTGGCTGAACCGCGATTACACCAAATACGCACAGGCCGTTGGCAGTTCGACCATGACGCTGACCACCTGGCAACCCGCTGACCAGATGCGGTTATACATCCGCAAGGACGTGGCTTCACAGATCTGGAACTACGGCGTAGGCCCAACCGAAACCCAGCCCGATGTAGATCCGTACGCCGCTGCGACCCTTTCCCTCGCTGCCGACCAAATTTGGGGACCCGAGCGCTTTACCCCCGCGGGTTTGAATGCTCCGCGCGGGATCGCCGCCGGGCTGGATGGCGATATTTATGTAGCCGATTCACGAAATCACCGCATCCTGCACATCGCCCCAGATGGCAGCCTGTTGCAGGCTTGGGGCACCTTCGGGGATGCAGCCACTGGCAACGCGCCGGGCGGCACCTTTAACGAGCCATGGGGTGTGGCAGTCGGCGCAGACGGCTCCGTTTATGTGACCGACACCTGGAACCACCGCGTGCAGAAATTCACGGCGGAGGGCGAGTTCATCAAATCTTGGGGGCAATATGGCCAACCTGTGATCGAGATCCCCGAATCAGCCAGCTTCTTCTGGGGACCGCGTGGCATCGCTGTGGATAACCGCGGGCATGTATTGGTAGCCGACACCGGCAACAAGCGTATTGTGGTCTTCGATACCGATGGCGACTATGTCACCGAGTTTGGCACCAGCGGCTTTGACCCCGGCCAGTTCGATGAACCCGTGGGCGTGGCTGTCTCACCGGGCGGCACCGTTTATGTGACCGATACCTGGAACCAGCGTGTACAGGCCTTTGAACCCAGCAACACGGGTGATTTTTATATGGCCACAGCGCAATGGGATGTGAACGGCTGGTTTGGTCAATCGTTGGACAACAAGCCTTTTGTGGCAACAGGCCCCAATGGCAACGTCTACATCACCGACCCGGAAGGCTATCGCATCATTGAGTTCACAGCGACGGGCGAATTTGTCCGCACGTGGGGCGCGTTCGGGACCGGCGCAGCAGAGATTGGTCTGGCATCCGGTGTTGCAGTTGACCGGGCCGGGCACGTATGGGTGACCGACGCAGGCAATAATCGCATCCTGCGGTATACGCTTCCATAAAATCCCCCGCTTTTCAAAAACAAAGGCTACCCAACTTCAGCATGGGCGGCCTTTGTTTTTATTAAATGTCCACAGCCAGGCAGGTCAACGTCTGCTCAACGCCGGGGATGGGCTGGATGGTGGAGGCGATCAGGCTGCCAATGGCGCTGATATCCACCGCTTCGATGACCGCCACCGCATCATATGGGCCGAAGGTCATATTGGCCTCTTGAATATGCTCGATCCGACGCAAAGTCCGCACAACGTCTTTCACTTCACCCGCCCGAATCTTGATCATCACATACGCTTTCATATCAACCTCCTGTTGACATCAGGAATTTTCAGCGCGTAGAAATATCGCCCAATAGATGGCTGCCACCAACACGGCCCCACCGATGATGTTTCCCAAAGTGACGGGGATCAGGTTATTCATAAGGAATGCAGACCAGGTCAAGTTTTCCAGTTGTGGAACTTTTTCGGCGACCTGACCGATAAAGTCGTTGTCAAAGGCCTTGATAAACAAGGCATAGGGTACAAAATACATATTGGCAATGCTATGTTCAAAGCCAGCGGCCACAAAGGCTGTAATGGGAAAGATGATCGCCGCGATCTTATCCACCGTGCTGCGGGCACTGAAGGTCATCCAAACCGCGAGGCAGACCAATCCGTTACACAGAATGCCCAGCGACAGGGCTTGTAAAAAGGTCAGGTCACATTTGGCCACAGCGATGCGCAAGGCGGTAATCCCCACGGCGTTGGCACCAAAGGTATATTGGCGGCTGAAGAACATCAGCACCACCGTTCCCATTGCACCGACAAAATTCCCCAAATATACGATCGCCCAGTTGCGCAACAAGGCGGTCGTGGAGACTTTACCATTGGCCCACGCCATCACGATCAAGTTGTTGCCTGTAAACAACTCCGCGCCACCCACCACCACGAGGATCAAACCGAGGCAAAAGACCAGCCCTGCCAGCAAGCGGGTGAGGCCATACGGCAGCCCGGTGGTGTATGCTGGGTCACCTGTGGGCAGGGTGACGGCTATACTACCTGCGCTGACCGTGGTGGCAAAGATGGCACCCAGCGAAATAAAAGCGCCTGCCAACACAGACAACATGAACATCTTGAGAAAGGGCATCTCGGCCTTGCGCACGCCGAGGAATTCGGCCCGGGTGGCCATCTCTGCGGGAAGCAGGGCGTCGATTCGAATTTCACTCATGGGCACACTCCACTTACGGTTTGTAATTGAAATCTGCAATTTCAGTATAAAACACTTGAAAACGTATGGACATATGGTTTGTAATCAGTTCGCGGTGATGTTCATCTCCATTGCCTGAAGCGCTGTTCAGGGCCGCCGTACCGTTTGTTGGAGTTGTTTCAATTCTCCGCTGGTAATATCACGCCACTGGCCCGGCTCCAATCCATTCAGGGTCAAAGGGCCGATGGCCACACGCAGCAACCGCAGGGTGAACAGCCCAACCGCCGCGGTCATGTGACGGATCTGGCGCTTTTTACCCTCGCGTAACTTCAGTTCGATCCAGGAAGTAGGCCCATGCGGGGTGACAGGCTTGGTTCGTGGAGGCAGGCTGGGGGCAGGAATGAGGCGGGCAGCAGCCGGGAGAGTCTGATAGTCTTTGAGTTGGATCCCGCGCTCGAGTCGAGTCAGTTTATCGGGCGTTGGGTCGCCCTCCACCAACACCCAGTAGGTTTTTTCGATATGGTGAATGGGGTCGGTGAGACGCTTGATGAGGGCACCATCGTCGGTAAGTAATAGCAAGCCTTCGCTATCACGGTCGAGGCGCCCGGCAGCGTAGACTCCGGGTAGGGTAATGTAGGTTTTGAGCGTAGGGTGGCCGGTACCTTCATCGGTGAATTGAGACAGCACACCATATGGTTTGTGGAAGAGAATGGTTCGCATTTCAGGAGTATAATGATTTAAACAAGTTTGCAACGGAGATCAGGATGATCAAAAATGTCATTTCAACAGCGAAGGGCAATAAAGGGCAAAAGAAGTTCAAGCTCAGCAAAGGTGCAAAGAAAGATGAAAAGGATATCGACATCGATATCACCAGCGGCACCGAGAGCGATATCTTTGTGCTTCAGAAACTGGACACCGATACACTCGATAAAAAATTGGACGCCAAGTTTGGCGGAGATGATATCGTGTGGTTCAATAATTTTGCCATCAAGAAGAATACTGCCGATGGAGACCCGATCAACCAATCCTATTCGGTGACCATTCCCGGGCTGAGCAGCTACAAAAAGATCGTCATTCAAGATGGCAATGCCAACAATGGCAGGGCATATGTTTACAGCGGGCCGGTGGTCAATGACACCATCGAACTGACCGATGGCGACCCGGCAGTGGGTGGTGCGCCGCCGATGGGTTAACTAGAGGCGCAGGATCGCCAGGCGCCAGGGGAAGTTTTCGACGAATGCCTGGCGGGCCTTTTCATCCTTGAGTTTGGAGACCTGAGTTTCGAGCAGTTGTTTTGCACTCTGCAAAACCTGCCCGGCACGCGGGTCTTTTTGTTGGGCGAGGTAGCGGTGACAGGTCTCAAAGATGCGCAACGGTTCTTCTGTGCCTTCGAATGACCCGCCGGATTCCAAATGGGCGATGATCCTTTCGGCTTCCTCGGTGGC
>CAZJMZ010000029.1:6465-13453 GCA_964547115.1 uncultured Anaerolinea sp.
CGAATGACCCGCCGGATTCCAAATGGGCGATGATCCTTTCGGCTTCCTCGGTGGCCATTGTGTTGGTCTGCATCGCGACATCCAGCAGCCCTGCCGCAGGCTCCATGGCCAGGCTGGCCTGGTTAAGTTCGAGCCGCAAGGCCAGGGAACGCTGGTAAGCTTTGCGGGCCTCGTAAGGCTGCTCCTTGAGCAGGCAGGCATGACCGATATACAACTGCGACCAGGCTTCCCCGGAGCGGTCATGGATCTTGCGCACCAATCCATCGGCCTGCCGGGCATACTCCAATGCCTGCTGCGCATCCTGTTGCACACCAGAGATGGCACTCAGGTTGATGAGGGTGTACGCTTCCTGATAAACATTACCGATCTCACGAGCCACAAGCAGGGCATGTTCATGATAGAGCCGTGCGGATGGAAGGTCGCCTTGCATGCCTGCGACAAACCCCAGATTGGCCAGGGTGACTCCCTCTTGCGAACGGTCACCGATCTCGCGGGCAATCTCGTGAGCCCGGCGGTAGTACGTCTCGGCTTGGGCGTAGTCGCCTTGCACAGCACCAACCGAGACAGCCATATTGTTTAAAGCATATCCTTCGAGACGTTTGTTGCCGAGTTCCCGGGCGATGCGCAGACTTTCCTCCAGATAGACATAGGCCTCACGCGGATCCTTTCTCTCCAAGGCGATCAGGCCCATGACAGTAAGGATCTTGCCTGCTTCATTCTGAAGCCCGGCATCCCGCGCAATACGCAGACCTTGCCCGGCTTTTTCCAGTGCGTCATCCAAATTACCCAGGCGCAGCAAGGAAGATGCCATGGCACTCTGAATATCCACACTCAAGGAAGGCGCTTCGAAACCCGCAAGACATTCTTCGGCCCGTTTGCCATATTCCACTGCATTAAAGTAATGACCTTGAATATGCAGGTACACTGCGCGCATTTTCAGGACGCGCGCCAGCCGCAGGCGGTCATCCAGTTGTTCGGCCCAGCTTTCCAATTGGTCAAAATCGGCCAATTGATTTTCACGATCAAGTGTGCTGCGGTAGACCTCGGCGCGCTGCACGACGACGTCGAACCGGGCGGCGATCGCCTCCTGCGGGAGAAAAGCCAGTGCACGGGTGAAGTAATCGACGGCCAGCGCATTCTGGAAATTCTCTTTGGCCGATTGCCCCGCCAACAGTAAATAGCGGCTGGCCCGGTCGGTTAACTGCGCGGCCTCGGCATGATAGGCCAGTTCGCCATAATGATGTTCCAACTCGCCAGTATAGACGGTCTCGAGCGCTTCCACCGCAAAGGCATGGAGTTCCACCCGACGGGCACGCATCTGCATGGCGTAAGCCGCATCACGGAGCAAGCCGTGGGTGAACAGGTAACGCAACTGACTGATCACCGACCAGATCTCCGCCTTCTCAGCGGCGGCCACTTCTTCAGCCAGCATGGTCTTATCGGCCAGCATCTCGGCCAGCACGCGCACTTCAAATTCACGGCCCAACACCGCCGCGGTCTGGATCACATCGCGGACCCGGCGGGTTAGTTGATCAAGACGGGCCACCAACAAGGCGCGGATATCGGCCGGCAGCGAAGATTCCTGCAAGCGGCGAACCATCCGCCAGCCTTTGGGGCTCATCTCGATGAGCTTCTCCTCCTCCAAATACGTCAGGAACTGTTCAGCGAAATAAGGATTGCCTTCCGAACGGGCCTGCAATAACTGGATCATCTCCGGCGAAGCAGCGCTACCCAAATGGATCTCTGCCAGGCTGGCAAGCGCCTGCGCTGAAAGCGGTCCCAATTCGATGGCGTGATCGACCAGTTCGCTGGTGAGGAAGTTCTCGGTGCCCACATGCCGTGATGAGATCAGGATCGCGACGGGATATTCGACATTCCCAATGGTCAGGGCCCGTTTCAGGCGCAGAAGAAAGAGTTGAGTATCCTCATCCAGAAACTGGCCATCCTCGACAAAAAGCACCACGGGTTGACGAAGGCTCTCGGCCTTGACCAGGCAGATAAGCGCAGACAGGGTGAGGTTGTAGCGCCCTTCGGCATCGAGGGTCTCGTACAACGAATTCGGCCAGTCGAGATCGACCAGCGCACCCAACACGGTACGGACCCGGTCTAACTCACCAGCCAGTTCGGGGTCTGGTGTGGCTTCGATCAACGCATCCAACTTCGAGTCGAAGGCCTGCTTTTGGGCGGCTTCGGTCATGGTGGAGTGGAGCTCAAAATAACGGAACAGCCAATACCGAAATGGGTTGAAGGAATGCCGCAGGATCTGGTCGGTGTGACACAAGGCCCACAACGCACGGGTGCGGTCTTTGAAATGCAAGTCCTTCATTTCATAGACCAGGCGACTCTTGCCAATGCCCGCATCACCCCAGATAACGGTCACACCGGCAAACTTGCCGTCCCACAAAGGCAGCACGCAATCGATAAGACGTGGCAGCTCCAGTTCGCGGCCCACGAATTCGCCGGAATGGAACAGCTCCTGCTGTTTGCGCCCGGTGAACGAATAGACCTTCTGCTCGGCCGCAAAGCCCTTGAAATATTGTGCACCCTGATATTCGAAATCAAAACGATTCTTTACACGGCGGGCGATGCGTTCATCCACCCAGATCTCGCCATCTCGCGCAGTCATCATGAAGCGTGAAGCCAGGTTCACACCCCAGCCGTAGCAGGTATAGTCCTCGCACATGGCACTGCCCAGATACCCGGCATGCGCTACATAATAAGTGACCCCGGCCGTAATGGGGAAATCCATGCGGGCCTTCAACTCCAGCGCAAAATTCATTGCGCGACCGATGTCATTTTCATATGCGACCGGCGCACCCCACAACATGAGCATATTGCAGCCTTTGTCGCCAAAGTCCAGCCGGGTGACTAGTCCGCCGAATTGCTCGCGCAGTTCGAAGATGACGTTGATACATTCGCTCAATTTTTCATCGGGCAGGTCGGGGAAGCGCATGAACAGGTTGACGATCTGTCGGAACTCCCCACGGATATCCTGAGTGACGATCTCTTCAGGCACAAAATGTCGCGAGACCTCCAGGTCGGCCGGTGGGAAATGGCTGGGGGCAGGGTTGGGCATGGGACCAACGAACCGGCTCACCCGTTGGAAGGAGGCGACAGGTGTCGTCTGCACAGCATCGCCCAGCAACAATAGAATATCCTCCGTCAACATGATCTCGCCGGGGCGCGCCATGTGTTCCGCCTGGGCAGAGGCATCCACAGCCGAGCCACGGAAGTAATACGTGGCATCGCGCTGGTCGGCCGAGCGCAGAATGCGCCAGGACACATCCCCCACTGTCATACCGATCTTGGCCGAGATGGTGAATTTGCCATACACGGTCTGTCGCACCGGGTTTTCGCGCAGGCGTTGTTGGATCGTCCACGCCGAAGCCATGGCACGCAGAGCGGTGGCACGTTCATCCACGTCAATGGGGAACAAGGCCATGATGCCATCGCCTGCAAAGCTGACGATCTTGCCACCATAGTTGAAAATATTTTCCACCAACGGATTGAAGACCCCATGCATTAAATTTGCCAGCACCTCCGCACCGTGCTGGCCCTGCTGCATCAAGGTGTCAGTCATGGTTGAGAAGCCGGTCAGGTCCAGGAACATCCCCACTGCCGGAAGGCGCCCGTAATATCGTCCTGCCCTGAAATTCTCCACGATGAGTTCGGGAACGACACGATGCATGCGCAGATTGTAGCATGTATAATCGCGCCATGCCAAACCAGACCTACGAGATACGTACCTGCAACGCTTGCGGACTGCGTTACCCACTGCCTTCGGGAAGTTCTTTCGGTACCCGCTGCCCGATCTGCATGGGGGATACACGGCTCGTCCTCACCCGCAACCTGCTCCACGAACATAAGCCAGATCGCCCCATCACTGCCTCACCCCGTCACTACGCCCTGCTGCTCGATAACGTGCGCTCCGCATGGAACGTCGGCTCGATCTTGCGCACAGCCGATGGACTGGGTTTCGGGCACGCCTATCTATGCGGCATCACTCCCACGCCCGATAACGAAGCCGTGACCAAGACCTCCCTCGGCGCAGAGGATTCGGTCCCCTGGTCCTATCATAAAGACGCCGTGCGGCTGGTGACCGGGTTGAAAAAGGCCGGCTGGCACATCCTTGGGTTGGAGGAAACCCCGCAAGCGCTGGAGCTCACGCACTTCACCGCACCCCCGCCGGAACTGAGCACCCTGCTGCTGGCCGGGAACGAGATCACCGGCGTCGACCCCGACCTGCTCGCCTTGTGCGATGCGGTCTACCGCATTCCCATGCGTGGCGGCAAGAAATCGCTCAACGTGGCCATCGCTTTCAGTCTCGCTGCATGGAGCATTACCTCAAAAACAGCAGAAGAAAAATAAGAGCCCCGAAGTTTCGGGGCTCTGTGTACGCTGCTATGGTTTCTCTTCCGGCTTGGGCAACTCACTCAATCGGTCATGGATCTGCCGGAGCAGGGCCTGAATTTCTTCACGCTCTGCAATTGCCGCCTGCATGGACTTTTTGAAGGCCTGCTTTTCTCCATCAGGTAAAGTCTCGATCAGGCGTTCATCGCGTGCGATCTGGGTATTTTTTTGGGTCAGTTTGATCTCCAGTCGTTTGCGATACCCTTCGTAAAAATCGAACTCGTTCATTGGCTCTGATGGGGCGGGTGCGCCTTGCGAGAAAATGCGCTCCACGATCGGCAGGAAAGTCGACAGGTCAACAGGTTTTTCCATGAAACGCGTGGCACCCAAACTCAAGGCAAAGGCTTTGTCCTCCGGCGTGACGTAGGTGGCGGAAAGAAAGATCACCGGGATGCGGCGGGTTTCGGGGTTAATGCGCAGGCGATGGACCATACTGAAACCGTCCATCTTTGGCATCAGAATATCGGCCACGATCAAGGCCGGTTGCTCCTTTGCCACTTCAGCCAATGCGTCCTCTCCGTTATTGGCCGTCACCACCCGATAGCCCTTGAACTTCAACGTTGCTTCCAACAGGTTCAAGATATCGGGGATATCCTCCACCACCAGCAGATAGCCTTTGTTATTGTCCATGCGCCTATTGTAATCCCAACGCCCGGCTTCCTTGTATTTCAATTTCGTTCCCAAGTGCGCGCCGCACCAACTCCAGCGGATGCACAGGCTGCACGCCCGCACCTTGTGCCATTTGCATCCGGCAGGCCGCGCCGCTCCCGGCCACGATCACGCCATCTCCCAGGCCGCGCACCGTGGGCAACAGCTTCAACTCACCCACCTCCATTGCCAGTGCGTAATGTTCGGCTTCATACCCAAAGGTTCCAGCCATGCCGCAACAGCCCGCATCGCTCACGGTCACCTCATATCCGCAAGCGCGCAGCACGGCCGCAGTGGCTTGTGTGCCGGAGGGCAGGCCGTCCGTGGCCGGACCTTCGGCGCGTTGATGGCAATGCGGATGAAAGAAGACCTCGCCCAGGGTAGAACTGCCGGCAGCGGTGCGGTGGAAAAATTCCGGGGAGCGCAAAAGGAATTCGTCCAGCAGCCAGGTTCGGGCGGAGATTGAGGCGAGCTCATCGCGACGATCCGGCAACAGGTCCACATAGTCGTGTTTGAGACAATACATCTCCGGCGGTTCGATGCCAACAATGGACGCTTCACCTGCCGGGTCAGCCTGCCGCAACACCTTCAACACTGTCAGCGCCTGACGCCGCGCCGCCCCAAGCAACCCCTTCGACATCAACGCCGCCCCCGCTCCAACCACCGGCAACACTTGCACATCATACCCACAGGCGGCCAGCACATCGAAGGCAGCCTGCTCGGTGGCAGGCTCCACGTAACGCGCGAACGGGTCGGAGAGAAATAGGATTTTCCTGCCGCCGTGTTTAGCCGGCCTGGCCAGTCGGCGGCTAAACTGCGGAAACGGCCGTTCCTTTGCAACCTGCAAGACCCTCGCCGATAAACCGCGCACCCAGGGCTGGCGGGTCAACCAATTAGCCAGCGGTGCGATCGCAGCAGCCAACCGCGCGGTGTGATGAAAATACCCGAATACATAATCGCGCCACGGGCGGCGATGCGACCGGTAATAGCGATGCTCGAATTCATATTTGAGTTTCGCCATATCCACGCCGCTTGGACATTCGGCCTTGCAACCCTTGCAGGCCAGGCACAGATCCAGGGCCCGGGCAACATCGTCTTCAAGCGCACTTGCCGCAGTTAGCGCCTCTGGCTGGCTGATAAACGCCCGCAACAGGTTGGCCCGCCCGCGCGTCGAGTTCATTTCAGCGCGGGTCGCTTGAAAGGAAGGACACATCACACCCGTGGATTTGAGACATACGCCCTGCCCGTTGCATTGCTCGATCGTCCCGGCCAGGCCGCGCTCGTGCGTATACTGCAAGACCGGGACCCACGTCTGCGCCTGATACGACTCGCCAAACCGCAAATGAGTATCCAACGGTGGCGCATCGAACAACTTGCCGGGGTTGAGCAGGTTATGCGGGTCGGCGGTGTGCTTGAGCATGCGCATCAGGCCGGTGACATGGGGGCCGTAGGTGGGTTCGATCCATTCCCCGGTGGAGATACCATCACCATGTTCACTGCTCATCGAGCCACCCAGCCGCATAGTGAGCGCAAAGACCTGTTTGCTGATCTCTCGCATGGCGTGCACACCCGCCCCGGTCTGCAGATCGAGCAGGGGACGAATGTGCAAACAACCCGCCGAGGCATGCGCATACATCCCGCCTTCGGCCTGCTGCTCCACCAGAATGCGCTCCACCTCCCGCACAAACTCTCCCAACCGTTCAACGGGAATGGCGCAATCTTCAATAAAAGCCACCGGCCGCGCAGCCCGTGGGCGGGAGTCCATGATGCCCAGGCCTACTTTGCGGATGTTCCAGATGCGGGACTGCTCTTCCGTCGTCTCTGCCAATGCGCTCAATGCACCGATGCGTTGCACGCTCGCTTTCAGGGCGCGCGGGTCATCCCCGCTGAACTCGACCACCAGTACAGCGGCAGGGTCGCCGTTCACCCA
>CAZJMZ010000029.1:13553-19487 GCA_964547115.1 uncultured Anaerolinea sp.
CTGTGCGCGAATGGCTTCGATGGCCGGCGTGAGTTTGGAGGCGTGGTTGAGATCCCAGGTTTCGAGCGTGCCATCGCCAAGCAGCACATCAGCCGAAAGCAGGTGGTCGGCGGTCATGCCGTACAAGATCGAATGCGCCCCGGTGGCATTGTTGCCGATCACGCCGCCGAGGGTAGCCCGTTCTGCCGAGGCCGGGTCTGGGCCAAACATCAAGCCGTATTGCGCAGCAGCCTGGTTGAGCGTGGACAGCACGACGCCCGGCTCCACAAGCGCTGTGCGGGTATCAGGGTCGATCTCGATGATCGAATCGAGCCAACGGGAGCAATCGATGATCAAGGCCGCACCGATGGCCTGCCCGCCCAAAGAGGTACCAGCACCGCGTGGCAGGATGGGAATCTTGTATCGGGCAGCAAGCTCCACCGCGGCGATCAGATCCTCCTGTGTACGCGGAACGGCCACGCCCAGTGGTTCGATCTGATACATGGACGCATCGGTGCTATACAAAATTTTGGAAGCGGTGTCGGTGCGAATTTCCCCGGTAAACCGACGGTGCAGTTCATGATAAAAATCTTGGGAGAGGGACATGTGTCCATTTTAATAGAGAACTCCGGGTAAGCAGTACCCGGAGTCTGAAAAGGCTATGATGGCTTGGCGGTAACATCAAGCGTTGGAGTGATCCATGCCGGTGTATAACGCCAGAGCATTGCCGGTGGGGTCTTCGAAAATGGCGAACCAACCCATGCCAGGAATCTCGGTCTTGGGGTACAACACCTTACCGCCCAGTTCGCTTACCTTACGCAGGTCGGCTTCGATGTCTTCACTATCGATGTAGACCAGCACCCGGCCAGCCGGGGATTCAGGGGAGACCTGCGGAAAGCCTCCGCCCCCGCCAGCGCCATCCTCCCACATGGTGTAATTCATATCAGGGACTTCTTGCAGCTTCCAGCCGAAGAGCGCTTGATAGAAACGCCCTGCCGCGGGGACATTGGCAGCGGGAATTTCAACGTGGACAACATTACGTTTGGACATGGCATTCTCCTTTTGGTCATATGGACTTTATTGACCAAAATTATAGAACTTTTGTTCTAAAGAGTCAAGCGTCAGATATGGAGCGGCCCGGGGAAACAGGAGCAGATGTGGGGGGAGTATGAGGCGTTTATTCGTATTTGAGAGCAAGTACAGGGATCATGGTCGCTGCGCGGAGGGCTGGGTAGAGTCCCGAGAGCATCCCAATGAAAGTCGAAAAGACCAATGCAAAGATCGGGAGCCAGACCGGGGTGTAGACCGCCACGCTCGGCGGCATGCCGCCCTGCTGACTGGCCTGCCCCGCGAGATAAACAATGGCAATGACGTTGATGGCCTGCCCGGCAAGCCATCCGATCACCACACCGCCCAGCCCGCCCAAAAAGCCAATGCCGGAGGCCTCGCCCAGGAAGATGGCCAGCACATCCCGATTGGTGGCGCCAACGGCCTTCATCAGGCCGATCTCACGCGTGCGCTCGAGAATGGACATGGTCATGGTGTTGGCAATGCCGATGGCAGCCACCAGCAAGGCGATCGCGCCAACCCCACCAAAGATGACCTGCAAAATTTGGTAGAACGAGTTAATACCCTGTACGAACGATTGAAACGTGAAGGCTTGAAAACCAGCCTGGGTGATCTGGTCGGCTACATCCAGCGCATCTTTAGGGTCGGCTACTTTTACAATGACCTGGTTGTAGCCGGTCTTGTTGTAATTGATCTTGACGCCATTGGCCCATTCGTTGAACGATTTGACCTCATCCAGCGACATGAAAATGGTGTAATCGGGGTCGCTGCCGGTCTGGGGCAACACGCCAGCCACCCGCACGCTGACATTCTTGCGGATCTCTGCGCCGTTCGAGTCGTATTTGATGAGGGTTAGCATCAACTGTTGATCATACAGGTCAGGCGGCGGCGGTGGTTCCTGACCGGGGCGCAGGCGCGGATCGTAGAACGAACTGGGGATCATTGCGCCGATGATGACCGTGCCGCGCTTCAACTCGGTGACGCCGCGCTCGGCCTCCAGGCCCAACACTGAAAGGTCACCAGCGCCCACACCGCGCAAACCGGCACCCGCTTCCAAGCGTTTGAACTTGATGATCATGCCGGAGTAGTAAAAATCCTGCGGCACCACCGACTCGACGCCCGGGATGGCACGGAATTCGTCGAGGGCATCGTTGGTCAGCAGGCGCGGCTCATCGAAGCCCGTGCCCCCGCCACCGCCTCCCCCTCCGCCGCCAGGGCTGTAATACACCGGACCAACACCGCCACCGCCATAGTTGGGGCTGACCTGGATCTGGCTGAGATCGCCAATGCCATACAACTGCTCGTTGGCGTTTTTCTGCAACCCGATCGCCAGCGACACCAGGATCACCACAGCCGAGGTGCCAATGACCACACCGATCGCAGTCAAAGCCACGCGGGCTTTGCGGCGGTTCAAATTGCCGAAGATCAAACGGAGCAAGTCCAGCGGCTTCATGGGGAGCTATCCGCCTTTACCGCCCGACGGGACAACAACAGGTCCAGACGGCCCTTCAGGCACGGGAACTTCCGAGGCGCCGCCGTTATTCGAAGGCGTGGAACTATCGAGACCGAACAGGCCGAGAATAAATCGCCAGACCTTTTGCAGGGTGGTCTCTTCTGTTGGGATGGGAAATTCGCCGCCGCCCCCACCTCCGCCACCGTTAATCGACGGGTCGGGTGTCGGCTCGATGAAACCTTCCTGCACTTCGATCTCCAGTGTTTTGGTGATCGTGCGTGGCTGGTTAAAGTCATCGAGATAATTGATGGTGACATCGATGACCTGCGGGCCGGACTGATCTGGAGTGAACATGGCATCCAGCGTAAAGAACCCGCCCGCATCGAGCGGACCGACCAAGCTGCTCCCGTTTTCGATAAACCCGCTCTGCGCTGATAGTTTGATATCGCCCAGAACGCTCAGGCGTTTGCCCAGATTAACCACCTGAATGGGCAGCGCCCCCGGCTGACCGGCAAAGAACGGGTCGGGCGGGCGGTAAAAACTGACATCCACATTCGGCAGGCTATAGACCAGCAATGTGATGACCTGGTCATCGTTGACCACATCATTCTTATCGTTCAGATACGAGAACGAGATGCGCATCGGGTAGGCGCCCGGCACCGTGTTCACATTGACGATCAAACTCTGGGTGGCTTCAATCGTACCGCCAGGGGCCAGCTCACCGAGCGATTGCACGTTCGAGGCACCCACCGGGGCAAAGTTGGCAAAGTCGCCGCTGCCGCCTGAGACACCGCCCGGCTGCGGTGTGCCGCTCCCGCTCCCACCGCTAGAACCACCACCCACGATCATGGTCACGCGCTGGGCCTTCAAGTTACCCACGTTCTGTACCTTGATCTTCAAGTCGAATTGCCCGCCAGGCTGCAACGGGTCGACACTGGCGGAATAGCCCGTGATGACCAACTGCGAACTCTTCACACCGGTGGGCGTGGCCGTTGCGGCAGCCGCGCCGCCTCCACCACCACCGCCCGTGATCGGAACGGACAGTGTAAATTTATCGGTGTAGGCTGTACCGGCATAATCGTAATAAGTGACCGAAAGGTCTACTACGATCAACGATTTGCCTGCCAGCACCCCGGCGGGCACATAGAAGGACTGGTTCATGCCCACATCGGCGCCCTGGTCGATCAAACCAAGTGCCACCACCCCGCCTGTCTTTGTGGGGACCAGCTCAACAGAAGTAAAGACCGCCTGCGCATTGTAAGCCGTGGACGTGCCGGAGTTGTTGAGCGAGACGCGCAAATTGAAATTACCGCCACCGACCACATTCCCGGTGACCTTGGTCGAATTCACCACGATCTGCGGACGGACAAAAGGCAAAGGCGCAGGCGTGGAGGTTGGCGGGGCGTTCACGGTCAGCACCGCGAAGCCATTGGCAGAACCGCCCGATAAAGAGACCGTAATTTGATAAGCACCGGGGGCCACGCCAGCGGGAACAATGGCGGTTAATGTTTGCGCGTCGACGAAGGTTGTACTCAATGCGGTGGAATTCAGGGAAACCACGGCAGTATTATCAAAACCCGAACCCGTGACTGTGATCGTTGCACCGGCATTATTCAAAATTGAGTTGGGAGCTATCGAGATGATATCTGCCGCGTAGGCGGAGGCCAATGGAATTGCCGCCAGCGTCAAAGCCAGCAAAAGAGCAAAGGAAGTCATGCGAAAGAAAGTCTTTATCATACGTCTCCAAAAAAATTACAGACCCGCCGTTTCCAGCGTGGCGGATTGGTATTGGGCTTCGGTGACTTGCTTGCCATCGAGCAAAAAGATCTTGTGGGTGGCAAAGCGCATCATGCGCGGATCGTGGGTCACCACCAACACGGTCCGGCCGGATTTGTGCAGGTCAGACAGAAGTTGCATGACGGTCACGCCGCTGGATGTATCGAGGTTGCCAGTGGGCTCGTCAGCGAGGATGAGGCTAGGGTCATTGACCAGCGCCCGGGCGATGGCGACGCGTTGTTGTTGTCCGCCGGAAAGCTCGGAGGGGCGGTGATCGGCGCGGTTGTCGAGTCCCACCTGGCCGAGGAGTCCGAGCGCGCGTTGCATACGTTGGGCGGCAGTGACACCGGCAAATTGCATCGGGAAAGCCACGTTATCCAGGGCGGTCATGCTTGAGATGAGATTGAATGATTGAAAGACAAAGCCCATCGTGCGGCGGCGGAACAGAGCCAGGGTGTTTTCGTCCATGTCGGTGAGGCGCTCGCTGCCAATGGTGATGTCGCCTGCGGTGGCACGGTCGAGACCGCCGAGCAGGTACAGCAATGTGCTCTTGCCTGAACCGGAGGGGCCCATCACCACCGTAAACGTGTGGGCCTGAATATCCAGGTTGACCCCGTCGAGGGCGCGCACGGTTTGCCCGCCCATCTCGTAATATTTTTTCAAACCAGCGATGCGGATGAAAGGTTCAGCCATATCAGAATGGACGAATGGCCGACCCTGAACCCAAGCCGGAAAGGGCGGACCCGATCCCTGCCTGGGCAGCCAGTAACAACAAAACCACCAGCGCCACCCCAACGAACGCCTTGCCGCGCGGAAGACCATCCACCACGGCAAAGCCTATCACCAGCAGAACGAGACTCCAGAAAAAGAACAGGTCGGTGCGTGAAAGGATCTGCACCATGAAACTGCTGGTGGCGAACGCCGAGAGCCCGGGGCTGTTAATGGCATGCCCGGCGCCAAGCATAAAGATCACCCGTAACAGGTCACGCACGGCAAACGGCAGTGTAGCCCAGGCAGTTACGGTGAGCGCGCCCTGCATGGTCCCGCGCCCGCCCAGCAGGGTGGAGCCGAGGTGCAGCAGACCACCGAGGACCACCCAACCCAACCACAGTGCCACCCAGGCACTGACCAGGGGGATGACATACATAAAGACCTTGCCCTGCGTGAGTTGTTGGGCCTGCATGTAATTGGCCTGCATATCGGGCGTCCACCATTGCCAATCGGGCGGCAGGGGCACTTCGCCCAGCATGGCGGCCTGAGTCTTGAGATAGCCGCTGACGAGGACAACCAGCAGCGCGGTCAGGCTGAGCATCAGCATGGGCGTGAGCCACGAGGCGCGATTCTCCTCCCGCACCTGCTCAAAGACCTGCGCCGGGCGCAGGAGTGTGGCAAAGGCGCGCCTGAGATCGAATCTGCGCGAGGTTGGCCGGCTTGAGGAAACAGTGTCTGTCATTATGAATGGCCCTTTTCTTCCTGCTTCAAATGCAATAAAAGGATTCTAACATGGTTCAGGTAGACCCATTTCAGACGGTGACGCTACCAATTTAGTTCCCAAAATCGGTATTCTCTGCAGTGAATTAGGAGTAAACTAGTCTCATAATTGGCTTGCTTTAGTTGGAGGTCTTTATAATGAGCGCTCTCCCATCCGGCACGGTCAC
>CAZJMZ010000030.1:0-1198 GCA_964547115.1 uncultured Anaerolinea sp.
AGTTCGTTGTTGTTGCGCGCCACGAACTCAGCCCAATCCCAGTCGCTGTCCTTGTTCTCAGGCATGTTGACCGTCAGATAGTAGCGCAAGGCATCCGGGTCGTAGCGGGTCAGGGCCTCACGTCCCCAGACCGCCCAGTTGCGCGAGCCGCTGATCTTCTGCCCTTCGAGATTCATAAATTGATTGGCGGGTACATCATACGGCAGCGTGAGCGGCTGCTCGTCGCCTTCAAAGATCTGCAGGAAGGCGCTGCCTGCGCCCATTAACTGCGCGGGCCACAGCGACGTGTGGAAGAAGATATTGTCCTTGCCGATGAAGTGATACTGCTTCGCCTGGGGGTTGACCCACCAATCGCGCCACGCATCCTTATTACCCGATACCTGACTCCACTCAATGGGCGCGGAGAGGTAGCCGATCACGGCTTCGAACCATACATACAAACATTTTCCATCCCAGCCCTCCACAGGGACGGGAATGCCCCAATCGAGGTCGCGGGTGATGGGGCGCGGCTTGAGCCCTTCGGCTTCGATCTTGCCCAACGATTCGCCCAGCACGGTCTCACGCAAATGGTCAGAGCGGTCCTTGAGGAACTTTTTGACATCCGGCTCCAGCTTCGAGAGGTCGAGGTAGAAATGTTCGGTGTCACGCAATTCGAGGGCGCCGTCGCCGGTCTTGGCGCGCGGGTTGATCAACTTCTCGGGCTCGAGCACGTTGCCGCAGCGGTCACACTGGTCCGAGCGGGCATTCTCGAAGCCGCAGATGTAGCAGGTCCCTTCCACGTAGCGGTCGGGCAGAAACTTACGGGCGGTGGGGGAGTACCACTGTTTGCTCACCTGCTTGAACATAAAGCCGTTCCGCTGCAGGGCCAGAAAAATGGACTGTGAGACCTTGAAGTGATTCTCGGTGTGGGTGGTGGTGAACAGGTCGTAGGTGATGCCGAAGCCCTGGAACAACTCCAGGAAGCCGTCGTGGTACTTTTTATACACATCCTCCACCGACTTGCCTTCCTTATCGGCGGCAATGACTACCGGCGTGCCGTGCGAGTCGGTGCCGCTGACCACGAGTACCTGATTGCCTTTCAGGCGGTGGTAGCGTGCAACGATGTCACCGGGCAGGTGTGAACCGGTGATGTTGCCGACGTGGATCTCGGCATTGGCGTAGGGCCAGGCAATGGCGATCAAAATATTTTCAGGCATTC
>CAZJMZ010000030.1:1298-4297 GCA_964547115.1 uncultured Anaerolinea sp.
TACAAACAAAAAGGCTGTCCGCATTCTGGACAGCCCGATTTTTCAGGTGCAAAAGACCTACCGTGCCATCCAGACGTGCGTGGACATCTCCTCCATGGACATGGCGGGCATCAACATGGTATCTGTCACCGGGTGGAAAGCAGGTTGGGTGTTCATGGGCCGTATTTTACTACAATAATTTCTTCAAGACCGAGAAGGGCGAATCTTCATCATGCTGGCTGTGGCCGCAATCCTTCACGTTCAGGTCCTGCCCGCATTCGATGCACAACCCCTTGCACTCGGGGTCATGCAACGGTCTGATGGGCACTTCCAGCAGGGCATATTCGCGCAGCAACGGCGCCAGGTCGATCTGCGCGCTTTCGGGCAGCAGCAGGCCCGAGTCGGTCATGGTCTCTTCGCTGAAGGCATATAACTCGGCAAACTCCCATTCGATATGCTGCGAAAATTGATTCAAGCAGCGCACGCATTCGAGCGGCGTGTCGCCTGCAAACTTTCCCTGCACCACCAAACCCTGCTGCGTCCGGCCCACATCCACCGCGCCGGTGATGTTCTCCAGGTGCAGGTCCTCGATATCGGCCTTGGGTACGTCGAACGTCCAATCGCGCGTGAAGCCGATCTCTTCATGCACAATGAAGCCGACGTTGATACGGAACGGTTTGCGGGGATTGGTCATACTTTCCGATCCACAATGAACCGGGCAAGATTCTCCAGCGCCTCCCGCTCAGGGACGGCTGGTGCCTCTTCCAAGGCGGCCAGTGCCCGGTTGACGGCCCGCCGCGCCTCGTCCATGGCCTTTTCCACGGCTGCGTTCTTGCGGATGTTATCCACCAGTCGCTGCACGCGTTCGGTTTCCTTCCAACCGCCGCCGGGCAGCGAAAGGACGTCTTCGTCGTTGGGGTGTTCCTCGGCATAGTAGATCGCGGGGAGCGTCACCAGCCCATTCAGCAGGTCTGAGCCAATGGGCTTGCCCACCGTCGATTGGTCGCCAGTGAAATCGAGAATGTCATCCACGATCTGGAAGGCCATGCCCACTTCGTAGCCAAACGCCTTCATGGATTGGCGGGTCTCTTCATCCTCGGTGGCTACCATAGACGCCGCCAGTGAGGACATTTGGAACAAGGAGGCGGTTTTGGCATAGATGCGGTCGTAATAGTTGTTGCGGTCGATGACGCCGCGGGCTGAGAACATCTGCGTCAGTTCGCCATTGACGATGATCGCCAGCGTCTCAGAGAACAACTTCATGAGCGGCAGGTAATCTGTTTCGGCGGCCAGCTTGGCGGCGCGCGCGAAGAGGAAGTCGCCGGTCAGCACAGTGGCCGCAGGGGACCAGCGTGCGTTAAGCGTGGGCATGCCACGCCGCAACAACGCGCCATCGATCAGGTCATCGTGCACCAGGGTGGCGGTGTGGAGCAACTCCACCGAGGCGCCGAGGGTGATGAGTTTCTCTTCGGGGGCGCCCAGCATATTTCCAACGAGCAGGCCCAGGGTGGGTCTGATGCGTTTGCCTCCGGCGGCCAGTAAATGATCGAGCGCAGAGCGCAGGTCGGGGTGATGTTCTTCGCTGGCCTGGTCGCGGATCCGCTGTTCGACGAATTGAAGTTGATCTTGTACAGATGTGAAAAAAGTTACCGAGCTCAAAAGTCTGCCTCCCAACCGAACAGGCGCATGGCATTGCGTGAGGTGATTTCTGCGACCTGTGCGCGGGTTGTTTGATGGATTTCTGCAATTTTATCAGCAATGTGCGCCACGAATGCAGGTTCGTTGCGTTTTCCACGGTGGGGTACGGGTGTCAGGAAAGGTGCGTCAGTTTCGATGAGCAGCCGCTCCAGCGGGATCTGGCCGACGATTTGACGTTTCTCTTCTGCGTTTTTATACGTAACCGGACCGGTGACGCCGATATAAAAATTGTGAGTGATGGCTTTCTGTGCCGTTTCCAGGGTCCCGTTGAACGAATGGAGCACGCCGGGTTTTTCGGCCAGGGGGTGGCGGGTACGAGCCAGCTCTGTTTGCCAGGCGCCGAGGATTTCGAGCAGATCCACAGAGGCTTGCCCATGCCAGGCATCGCCTTCTTCGCGCATATGAATAATGACGGGTTTATTGACCTGTTGCGCCAATTGCAATTGAGCCTGCAAAGCGACCTTTTGAAACGCGCGTTTTTCGGGTTCCTTGACCCAGTAATAATCCAGCCCGATCTCACCGATGGCCACGATCTTGTGTGGGGCAGGGGGGCGCTGGTGGCCGGGGTGGGCCTGTGACGGATCGTCTTGCTCGCTGAAAAAAGAGCTTAATTGCTCGATGGAGTTGTCGGTCCATTTGTCGAGGTCGGTGGGATGAAAGCCAACAGCCGCGAAGATGCCCGGGTGCGATTGTGCCAGCCGGATGGCAGCGCGACTCGAGGCATAATCCAGTGACGGTATGACGATACGTGTGACCCCGGCTTCAGCGGCGCGTTGAATGACCAGTTCGCGGTCTTCGTCGAACTTATTGAAATCCAGGTGGCAGTGGGTGTCAGTGAGCATATTCGGACAATGATTGTGAAAATTATAACATACAGGCAGGTTTCATCCCATGACCAACTTCACGGTTTTGGTATATAGAATGTCCTCGTTGTTGGGTGTCAGTCGCAGAGCGCGCAAAGACTTTTCAGAACTGCATTTAATTTATGGCAAAACAGGGCTTTTGCACGTGCCCCAATAAAAACTCCCGGTGAAATCTTCGCCGGGAGTTTGCCTTTACTATTGAATGCCTGCCACCTTCAGGCCGTCTGTCAGAATGGCTTTGACCTTGTCCTGGTGGGTGGTCTCGCAATACACGCGCAGGATCGGTTCCGTGCCGCTAAAGCGGATCAACAGCCAGCCGCCATCTTCCAGTTTGAATTGAAAGCCATCGACCGTGATCAGTTCGGTAACCTTTAACCCGCCCAGGGTTTCAGGCTTGGCGTTGAGCACCAACTCTTCGCGGGATTTACGGTCACCAGAGAAGGGAGAGTCGACACGGTC
>CAZJMZ010000030.1:4397-11696 GCA_964547115.1 uncultured Anaerolinea sp.
TGCTCATCGCCGATGCCGCAGCGATCAGCGTCACCGTCAGTGATGAGCAGGACATCTGCGTTGTTATCGACCGTCGCCTTGAGTCCCACATCCACGTTCGGGCGGATGGGTTCAGGGCGTTTCATTTCGGGGAAGGATGGATTGCGAACGTTGTGGATCTCGATCACTTTGGTCCTGCCACCGGCCAACAATCGTGAGAACCAGCCCGCGCCGTTGCCCCACATGGCGTCCACCATCACGGTCAGGCCTGCGTCCTTGATCTTTTGCAGGTCCACCAGTTTTTGCAGATTGGCGATATACGCCTCAGACGCATCGAAGACGACGATTCGGCCATCCTTTTTCGCTTCTTTGACATCGACCCGCTTCACTGCCTCACCCGAGTCTGGGATCAGCGCCTCGATCCGCTTCAACCCCTGCGGGTCGATCGCTCCGCCGTTCGGGTCGCGGACCTTGAAGCCATTGTCGGTGGGCGGGTTATGCGAGGCTGTGATATTCACAGCGCCGCAGGCTTTTTTATCCACAACAGCAAAGGCGATCACGGGAGTGGGGGTGGCGCCATCGGTGAGGTAGACGTTCAAGCCATTGCCCACCAGCACTTCAGCCGTGGCCGCCGCAAAATTCTCCGAGTGAAAGCGTTTGTCGTGTCCCACTACAACCCAGCGCCCGGCGTAGCCTTGCTCCAATAAATAAGAAGCAAAGCCCTGTGCAGCGCGGCGCAGGTTCTCGAAGGTGTAATCGTCAGCAATGACGCCGCGCCAGCCATCGGTGCCGAATTTGATCTTGAATGCCATGGATTGCTCCTGAGTGAGATTGATAAAAATTATATCATTCGAAAAAAGAACCCCAAGTCTTAGGAGACCCGGGGTTTTGTATCAATCGTTCTCTGCCACCAGCCAGGCTTTGGCTGCTTCGAGATCGTCGAAGTATTTGAGCGGCTGGCCGGTGAGGGCGGTGAGCAGGTCGGCGAGTTTGCGCTTCATGCCGGTGACGCCCAGTACAGCCGTTTTGCGGACGTGGTTTTTGGTGGCGGCTGAAGCGGCGTTCATGGCAGGGAGCAGGTCGCTGCCGATGTTGGTATCGCGCATGTCGGAGAGGATCAGCACCGAGTTGGTGGGCTGGGCCTTGACGACGGCCTGCACTTCCTCCAGCTCTGCTTTGACAGCAGCGGTGTTGTAAAACATTTTGGAAAAATCCTGATAGAAGATCCGTTGGCCTTTGTATTCGATCCAGGTTGAGCGCATGATGGGTCTCCTATTTTTTATCACCGGCACGGAGGGCCAGCCCGGTGGCGATGGCTCCGGTCAATTCCCAGGCACCGACGGCGATGAAACGAGCGGGGGCAAGGCCAGTAAGGATGGCCGTGGTGAATACAAGAAAGGTGAGAGTCCGGAATGGAACAGTCCAGCGATAGAACTGTTTGAGGTCGTTCAAGGCAGCGAGGATGTAATACACGCCAATATTGAAGGAGGCCATCGACGACGCAGTCAGAAAAATAAGGGTGTAGTCGCCGGTCGCACGCTCGGGGCGGTTGAGCACGGTAAAGCCAAGGCCGGTTAAAAGCCATTCAGGGCGAAGCAGGCCGAGGGTCCCGAAAAGAAGCGCAAGCACGCCGAAGATGAAGATCGTCCAGCCGGAGGCGTCCTTGATTTTGAGGTTTTTCAACATAGAACTCCTTGCTCAAAATTATAATCAGTCCGGTTCTGAAGGGTCTCGACAAATTTGTTTGTTGCTTCTATACTGACCCCATCCCTTTTTCGGAGAGACTGCATGACAAAGCAATTAGTGGTGGTGGCGGGCAATATTGGCGCAGGCAAGACCTCGCTGGCCGAGCGCATCGGTGCGCGCCTCGGCTGGCGGACCGGGTACGAATCGGTGGCCGATAACCCGTATCTGGCTGATTTTTATGGCGACATGAAGGCCTGGTCGTTCCATTTACAGGTGTTCTTTTTGGGGCATCGTTCTGAACAATACCTGGAGGCGGTGCGGGATACGCGCTCTGCCATTTTGGACCGGAGCATTTACGAGGATTTTCACATCTTTGCGCGCGCATTGCATCATATGGGCGACCTGAACGAACGCGATTATCTCTCCTACCGCCGGTTGTTCGACCTGACCGTGGACAGCCTGCCACGCCCGAACTTGTTGATCTATCTCAAAGCGCCGGTCAATGTGTTGGTGGATCGGATCCGGCGCCGGGCGCGGAACATGGAGACGGGCATCTCGGCTGAATATCTTTCCTTGTTGGATACGTTCTACGATGACTGGCTCGGCGCCTTTGACCTGTGCCCGGTGTTGACCATTCGCTCCGATGACCTCGATTATGTGCACCAGCCCAGGCACCTGGATACCGTGGTGCAGCGCATCCAGGATCAACTCGCCGGCCGCGGCGTGGTGGAGTTTTAGGAGGGATATGATGCCTGGTTTTCGATCGATCGCGGGGCTGCCTCCGCGTTTGCGCCGGGAGGCGTTGATTGGCCTGCTGTATATTGCACCGTGGGTGATCGGCTTTCTTTTGTTCAAGGCTCTTCCGGTGCTGGCGGCGCTGGCCTTCTCGTTGACCGATTTCAAGATGCTTTCACCGGAAGCGACGAAATTTGTCGGGCTGGAGAATTATCTGCGGTTGTTGCGTGACCCGTCGGCGGGTGCAAGCCTGTTTGGTTCGGTGGGCTATTTTGTGTTGACTGTCCCTTTGCAAATGCTGGTGGCCCTGGCGTTGGCAGCTGTTCTTTCTGGTGACCGGGTCAGGAACAAACGCTTGTGGCGCACCTTGATCTTCATGACCAGCGTCATCCCGGCGACTTCCATCTTCCTCATCCTGTTGGGTTCTCTCAACTATCTGGATCGCTTTTTCCAGACGCTCGACCTGCCCCCCGTGCAGGAGGGTAATTTGTTGCTTCCGTTGATGGCCTTGTGGAGCATCGGGCCGGGCTTTCTCATCCTCTCGAGCGCGATCGATAGCGTCCCGCGGGAACTGTATGAAGCCGCCCGAGTCGATGGGGCAGGGCCTCTCGGGCGGTTCATCTACGTCACCGTGCCGATGATCTCACCAGCCATCTTTTTTACGTTGGTGGTCAACCTTACGGCTGCCTTTGGCGGCACCGTTCTGCTTGACCGCGGATATGTAATGGGCTTCAGTCTCTCGCCCATGGAGGGCTACATCAACCAGACCATGTTCATTGAGACCGAGCTGGGGTACGCCAGTGCCCTGGCATGGACCACCTTTTTGATCGCCATGACGCTCACCATCCTGCTCTTCCGCTCTTCGCGGCGCTGGGTGTACTTCCCTGAAGAGGATGAAAATGCCGACCTCTAGCCCTCGCACCCAATCTTCCACCCTGGCCTTCCGCCTCTGGGACTTCACCGGAACTGCCCTGTTGAACCTGGGAATTTTTCTGTTCATCCTGGCTTATCTTTCGCCGCTGCCGTTCATGTTCATTGCCTCGTTCACCCCGCGCTCGCAGTTCCTGGACGCGAATGCGCCGATCCTGCCCTCCGTTCGCGAGACCTTCCCATACGAAGGCAAAGACCTGATCGTGTACAAAGTGCCCACACCCGATGGTGAAAAAAACTGGGCCTTGTTCAAGCCCGGGCGCAGAACCAGCCAGTTCATCGACCCGCAGAATCCCGGCGCAGGTCCAATCACCTGGGATGGCAGCTGGCGCACTTTGAAGGCTGTATATCGGTTTCAGCCCACGCTCGAAAACTTTGAAGCGTTCTTTAGTTTTCCACGCATCGGCATGTACATGAAGAACACCTTCATCATCGCCTTTTTCAGCGAGATCGGTGTGTTGCTCTCTTCGATCGCAGTGGCCTATGGTTTTTCACGATTCCGCATCCCCGGCGGCAAGTACCTGTTCTTTTTGTTGATCGCTACCATCATGATCCCCGGTAACATCACCATCGTGCCAACCTACTTTCTCTTCAGCGGGCACCTGTTGAATTGGATCGGCACCTGGCTGCCGCTGATCGTCCCGCATTTCTTCGGTAGTGCCATCCTCATCTTTCTCCTGCGGCAAAACTTCAAAAGCATCCCGCGCGACCTGGACGAGGCCGCCATGCTGGATGGCGCCGGTCCCTTGCGCATCCTGATCTCGGTCATTCTGCCGCAATCCATTCCCGTGGTTGTGACCGTGGCCTTGTTGCACTTTTTCTATGTCTGGAACGAGACGCGCTACGCCAGCCTGTACCTGAGCGTGGCCCCGCTCAAGCAACCGGTCTCGTTCGGGATTCAATCCGCGCAGGCCATTCTTCCAACGCCTGAAACCCAAATGGTCGGCGCCATGGTCGTGATGGTCGTTCCGGTGTTGGTGCTGTTCCTGGCGCAGCGCTACTTCATGCAGGATATGATCGTCACACAGATCGAGAAATGAACATGAAACCTGTTCGCACTATTGTGTTTATCTGGCTGGCCTGGGCGCTGCTGTTGTTGGGCTTTCAAAAATGGGTCACCATGCGCTTTGAGCCCAACTATCCTGACCGCTCGCAGGAATGGACAACCTTTGAGACCGTGAAAAATTATCAGGCCGGGCAAAAATATCTCACCGAACCTTTTATGAACCAGCAGGTGGCATGGGATTCGGAATACTACCTTGCCATTGCTGTTGGGGGCTACGACGATCCCGCCACCGACCTCATCGGCCCGGCGGATCGGCAGGTGACCAAGAGCTACGCCTTCTTCCCCCTGTACCCGTGGATGATGCGTCTGCTGGCCTGGTTCCTCAGCCCGCTCGGTTTGAATCCCATTGCGGCTGCCACCCTGGCCGGTGTCGTCCTCTCCGGCTTGGGGGCGTTAGGCGGACTCCTTGCACTCTTTGACTTGACCCGTGAGACCCTCGGCGAAGACGGCGCGCTTCGAGCGACCTTTTACCTGCTCATCTTTCCAACGGGCTTTTTCCTCCTCCAGGTCTACACCGAGGGCTTATTTGTCGGTCTGGCATTTGGCTGCCTTGCCATGCTCAATCGCAGACAGTGGTGGTGGGCTGCTCTCTTTGCCATCGGCGCTACGCTTACTCGCGCTGTCGGTGTGGCCTTGATCGTCCCTATGTTTATGGTGTGGGTTCGCTCTGGTGATTGGTACGACATTGACGTGGAATGGAAGCAGATCTTTCACAGCGGTGTGCCGTTTCAGCCCCTCGTTCGGGCCCTGTTGGTTTTTTCGCCGTTGATCACCTTCCTCATTTGGAAATCCTCCTATCTTGGCTTGGCCTTTGATTTTGTGCAGGCCAACTTTTTTGGCCGGTCTTACTTTTCCCCAGCCGCCGCATTTATGAACTGGGTCAACGTCCTTCAGATCATTCGCAGCGGGGATGTGCCCGCCAGCGCTGCCTACTTCATGCTCGAAGTGGGCGGACTGGTGTTGGGCCTCGCCGCTTGTTTCAGCGTCTTTCGATCCCACCCCGAACTGGCCTGGTTCAGCCTGCTGGTGATCCTCATCTCATGGGGGAGTGGACAGGTACAGGGGATTCAGCGATATATCCTTGGCGCACCGGCGGTCTTTGTTGCACTGGCCCGCTGGGGCCGGAATCCCGTTTTTGACCGCGCCTGGACCATCCTCAGCCTGCTGTTGATGGCGGTGCTCGCTGCGTTATTCTCTTTTGATATGTGGGTGGCGTAGAAAATCATTCTTCGTGTAAAATAGGCCTGTCCATGAAAAAGAACCTGCTTGCCCGCATCCCGTTTTTTACCGACTTGCCTGATGATGAATTGGATCGTTTGCAATCCGAGATGGGGGTTGTCAATCTCGTGTCTGGGCAAACCCTTTTTCGTGAGGGCGACCCGGGGGAACATCTTTACGTGGTCGTTTCTGGCGAACTTGAAATTGTGATGGGCCCCGGCAAAGAGAGCGAGATCGTGCTCAATACCATCCATGAGGAAGAATACATCGGCGAAATGAGCCTGCTTCAACCCGATGGCCAACGCACCACCAGTGCCCGCGCCCGCGGCGATGTGGTCTTGCTGAGCATGAGCCGGGCTCAATTCAAGGACTTGCTGGGCCGTCACCCGGAATTGGCCCGTTCCATGGTCAGCGTCTTAAGTCAGCGTTTGGTGCATACCAATGTCCAGACCGTCTCGGTCTTGACCGAAAAGAATCGCCAGTTGCAGACCGCTTATGATGAACTCAAAGCCGCGCAAGAGCAATTGATCGAAAAAGAACGTCTCGAGCGTGAACTCAAAGTGGCCGCCGATATTCAAATGTCCATTTTGCCGGATGTCATGCCCTCGCACCCCGCCTACGATTTCGGCGGACGCATCCTCCCGGCCCGCATGGTGGGCGGCGATTTCTACGATGTGTTCCGGTTGAGCGAGAACAAGATCGTCGTCCTGATCGGTGACGTGGCCGACAAGGGTGTTCCCTCCGCCATCTTCATGGCGCGCGCGCACGCGTTGATGATCGCCGAAGCTGACGACAACGCCTCTCCCGGCGACGTTCTGCGGATGGTTAACAAGCACATCACGCATTTGGAAAAATCAAGCCAGTTTGTCACCGCCCTGTTCGGCGTGTTGGATGCAAAGACCGGGGAATTCTCCTACGCCCGCGCCGGGCATGAGCCTCCGCTGCTCCTGAAGGCGGATGGCACCGTGGAGCGCCTGCCTTTCGGTCCCGGCATGGCCTTGGGCTTGTGGGAGGACCTTGTGCTCGACGAGCATACTCTGACCTTGCCCAAAGGCTCCCTGCTGATGATGTTTACCGACGGTATGACTGACTGTCGCGACCCCAAAGGCCAGCCTTTTGGCCTTGAGCGCATAAAATCAGTTTTGGGGAGCATGTCCGCTGTCTCAGCGCAAGCGGGCTGCGACCAGTTATTCGCAGAACTGGTGAAATACCAGAACGGCTCCAAGCAAGACGATGACGTGACCCTTGTGGCCGTCCACGCCAAATGAGATCAAAAAAGACCGGCTGCTAGCCCGGTCTTTTTTCTTTCACGCCCATCCCTCCACCCACAAATAAAACAAACACAAGTGGCCCAGATATAAGACCATTACAACCCACGCACCGAGTAGACGCGGCCACAGACCTTTGTCGTGTGTTTGCTGGAAAGCCAGGTAGGCCGTGATGCCCAGCAAAACCTCCGGTGCCACTACATACCAGGCTACATGTGCCAGTTGCGCCACGCCCTGTGCATACCAGATCGGCACCGCCCACAATGTGGCCTCGGCACCCACAAACAAGACCAGCGTCAGTGCTGCCACTGCCATGAGTGCCATAGGTCTGCCGTATCGCGCTTCCACTTGCAGACCGGTGAAGACCACAACGAACAACGGGATCAGCCACATCCCAGCCATGAACAGTGGGATAGG
>CAZJMZ010000030.1:11796-14287 GCA_964547115.1 uncultured Anaerolinea sp.
CGGATCATTCCACGGGTGGGCTGGTCCATGGGTCTCTCAAGCCTGATCCAGCGCCTGACGCAGATCCGCGATGAGGTCGTCGCTATGTTCCACGCCAACAGACAGACGCACAAGGGATGGGTCAACTTCCAGCTGCGAGCCAGCGACAGAGAGATGCGTCATCGCCGCCGGAACCTCGATGAGCGACTCGACGCCACCCAACGACTCGGCCAACGTGAAGATCTTTGTTGCCTCCACCATGCGCACTGCCGCTTCACGCCCGCCTTTGATGAGGAATGAGATCATGCCGCCGCCATTCTTCATCTGCTGTCTCGCGATCTTGTATTGCGGATGACTCTCGTGAAACGGATAGATCAACTGCCCGACCTTGGGATGTTGCTCCAGAAAAGCAATGACTGCCTGGGCATTCTCGTAGTGCCGATCCATACGGAGGGGTAGGGTTTTGATGCCACGCAATATGAGAAAGCAGTCCATCGGCCCTGGCACCGCGCCGACGGCGTTCTGCAAAAAGTACAGTCGTTCCGCCAGTTCTCTGTCCTTCACCACAACTGCGCCACCCACCACATCTGAATGCCCGCCGAGATATTTGGTCATCGAGTGGACGACGATATCCGCACCGAGTTCGAGTGGACGTTGTAGGTAGGGTGTGGCGAACGTGTTATCCACCACGAGCAGCGGCTTGTTGGGGTGGGCGTGGACGATTTCAGCCACGGCGCGGATATCCGTCACGCGCAGGAGGGGATTGGTGGGAGTCTCCAACCAGACGAGGCGGGTTTGGGGAGTCAAGGCCTCAGCTACAGATTCAGGATCGGTGGTGTCGGCAAACGTAAAGTCGAGTGAGAAGCGGCGCAGCACTTTGTCGAATAAACGGAACGTGCCGCCGTAGACGTCGTTGCCGGCCAGTACATGCGCATCCGCACTCAAGAGCCGGAGGATGGTGTCGGTGGCGGCCAGGCCCGAGGCGAATGCCAGCCCATGATTTCCACCTTCGAGCGCGGCGAGACAATCCTGCAGTGCCTTGCGAGTTGGATTCATGGTGCGCGAATATTCATAGCCCTGGCGGGGTTTACCCACACCGTCCTGCATGTAGGTGGAGGTGAAGTAGACGGGCGTCATCACCGCACCGTTGTTGGGGTCGGGTTCCTGCCCGGCATGGATCGCAAGCGTTTCGAATTGCATGTTAACTCCTTGTTTGGTGTTGGCGAAATCATACAGGATGACTCTGGTTTGGGCAATGCCATGCAGTTTTGAAATTTGCCCCTCGTTTTTCTTGGCTGATACACCACGTTGCTATACAATGGAAAAAAACCGGAGGTTTGCCATGTGGGAATCTGTTGCTGAAGCATTACATCCTTATTTGGATGCTATTTTGATTGGCGCGGGCGGTTTGCTGGGTGCATTCATCCTCTCTCAGGTCACTGCCCGCCTGTTGGCCAAGCCATTGGGGGCCGGCTGGAGTCGGTTTCTCGGTAATTTGTTTGGGTTGGGAGTGGTGGTTTGGACCCTGGAATTGGTCTTGAAATCTGCCGGGGCGGCTGGCTTTGTGGTACTGGTCGTGACGGCGGTGACTGGCGCTTTTGCACTCGGTTCAGAGAGAACTGCCAGCGACCTGGTGGCGGGGGTCAGTTTGTTGTTTGCCCATACGTATTCTCCGGGTGATTATGTGTTGTTGGGCGGGTATGAGGGCAAAGTGGTTAGCACAGCGTTGTTGATGACCACTTTGGAGAATGTCAATGGTGACCGAATCTACATCCATAATTCAGATATCACCAGCAGCACGATTGTCAACTACTCGGTTCAGCCCGGGCATTTGGTATCGGTCAAATTGATCCTGCCAGTGAATCAGGATTTGAATGTGGCAGTGACTGCCATTCAGCAGGCGGTTACCGGTTTTTCACCTGAGCTGGAAAAAGCACGGGCAAGTTATCGCCCGAAGGTGATCGTTGAATCAGCGGCGTTTGGGTATGTGACCATTGAAGTCCATGCCTATGTGCCCGAAACGCTGGATTACGGCCCCGAAAAGACCCGCCTCTATTTATTGGCTACCAATGCCATGACCAACGCCGGCTTGAAGCTGTCTTTGTAGGTTCATGCTCATGTACCACCCGCAATGGCCTGTAACCCCGCCGTCTCGACGCACCAATCGGCCTGCCCCGCGGCGCCGCAGGTATCGTATGCTTTTTATTCTCGCAGCGACAACCACCCTGGTTGCCACGGGTGGTTTTGGCACCTTCCCGGACAACCCGGCGACACAAGCGCTTCAACAATCCATCAGCGCCAATTTGTCTTCGGACTATCTCGACCCCTTCAACGATTATTTGGAGAGTTTAGCCGTCCCGACCATTCCGCCCGGGCCTGCTTCTCAACCCGGGCTGCCATTTGACCCGATTGGCGCAGTAGAAGACATCTTCGCAGAAGAGCCTCCTCCGCCCACGGTGGACGAGTCGTCGATTGTGAGTTCGGCGGTTGCCTCCATTTTGCAGACGGTTAC
>CAZJMZ010000030.1:14387-17958 GCA_964547115.1 uncultured Anaerolinea sp.
ACCACACCTGCTGCCAGCACCAGCACCCCGGTTTCCTATCTGGTGCTTTATGATGGCGGCTCTTCCAATGGCAATCTGGTTGACCGGACCTCTGTCAATGCCCTTTGTACGGATAGCCTGCCTTCAGGCTTTTCGAAGGCCGTGGCTTTTATTGGATTCACCTCTACCGATACCGTTTCCAATATCCCCTCCACGTACGGGATCCCCACCGGTGTGCCGATCAAATCCACCAGCAATGTAGTCGTGGCTAACAATTGGGCCGATCTGTTGGATGGCACCATAGCAACGACGTTATCCAGCGCCGGGGTGGTGAGTTCGTATTGGTGGTCTGGTATGGAAAAAAATGGGACCAGCCTGGATGGTTCCACGGCTGATTGCAATGATTGGACCAGTAGCGCCAATACAGACAGCGGCAATTATGGCGATTTTCAGCAAACGGATACCCGCTGGATCACTGGTGCTGCAGCCGGCGCCTGTGACCAGACTCTGGCGATCTTGTGTATTGGTTACTAGACACGCCACGTATAAGCACAGGTGTTGGTGTTGTCTAAGTGGGCGATATTAATCAAGGAGACATTGATGACCAAAACCATTCTTGCCGTGCTGGCTCACCCTGATGATGAGACTTTCGGCATGGGCGGTACGATCGCCCATTACGTCAGCAAAGGCTATGACTTCTATTATGTCTGCGCGACACGCGGTGAAGTGGGCGCTGCCGACCCTGAATTCATGCAGGGCTTCAAAGACGCCGCCGAGATGCGCACGACCGAGTTGATGCGTGCGGCTAAAATTCTGGGCCTGAAAGAAGTGTTCTTTTTGGGGTATCGCGATTCAGGCATGCCCGGTTCGGAGCCGAACAAGCATCCCGATGCACAGATCAACCATCCCATTGACGAAGTAGCGGGGCGGGTTGTGAAGTACATCCGCGAACTCAAGCCGGAAGTGGTCGTCACCTTTGACCCCATTGGCGGCTACCGCCATCCTGATCACATCCATATTCACCAGGCCACCAAGCTGGCCTTTGAAAAAGCGAACGACGCTTCCTTCCACCCGGAGGCGGGGCCTGCCTTCGAGCCGCGGGCACTGTACTATCATGTCTTCCCGCGTTGGTTCTTGAAATGGGCGGTGCGCTTGATGCCACTTTTTGGCAAAGACCCTCGCAAATGGGGTCGCAATGGTGATATCGATATGACCCAACTCATCGTGGATTTTCCCGTGCACGTACGTTTGTACGTGCGCCCGTTCGATGAGATCAAACGGCAGGCCAGCGCGCAGCATGCGTCTCAAGGTGGGGGCGGGAATATGTCGCGATGGAGTCTGTTTGGGATCATCAACCGTCTTTTCGGCGGCTACGATACATACATGCGCGCGTATCCCCCGGTGGCTGAAAGATTTACAGTTCAGCACGACCTGTTCGACGGTATATAAAATCCGAGCCATGACCGAAGTCGAATATTCGCAGGCTTCTGAGGCCAGTGAATTGTGCCAGGCCTGTGGGCTGTGTTGCACAGGCCATTTGTTTTCGTGGGTGCGTTTGAAGGCAGTTGAACTGACCCCGCTTGAGAAGCTGGGGCTGCCTGTCATCCGCAACGACCCGCGCCAGCGTGGCTTCCTCCAGCCCTGCCCCATGTGGAATGGCACATGCAAGATCTACGAGTCGCCTCATTACCCCAGCGGGTGCCGTTCGTACAATTGCAAATTGCTCAGAGAGTTGCTCGATGAAAGCGTGGAGCTGGAAGAAGCCTTGAGGGTGGTGAAGCAAGCCAAGGCGAAGATGCGCGGCGTTGAAAAGATCCTGCCTCCCTCCACGCAGGGTGGCTTCCGTGAACGATTCGTGGAACATATCGAGCAACAGAATGCGTCCGGCACGCAGGCGAAGGAGACGACCGCCTTTCAGGCCAAAGCCGCCGCGCTGTTGGAATACCTGGATGAAAATTTTGGGGTGAACGATTTTTTGGAAAAGCCGCAGGTCACGGATTACCCGTGACCTGTTTGCTGATTGAGTATACCCAGAACGGTCCGTACTCATCGCGCGCTTCTTTTTCGAACTGCATGCCGATGTGCTCCGCCACTTTTTGCGAGGGGATGTTCTCCGGGTCGATCAGGCAAATGAGACGTGAGAGGCTCAGCCTCTCGAATCCATAATTCAGGATGGCTTGCGCCGCCTCGCTTCCCAACCCCTGACCCTGCCACGCCCTCGATAGGGTGTACGCCACTTCGACCTCTGCTTGCCCGTCGATCTCCCACGGCAACAACCCGCATCTGCCGATGAATTTGCCCGTTGCCTTGTGAATGGTCGCCCACAATCCCAACTGCGGATTCCTGGGATGCCCATGCATGTGCCATTCCAATTCCTCCTGAGCCTCTTCGCGCGAATGCGGTGCATCAGGGATGTATTTGGTGATCTCAGGGTCGCAGTAGAGTGCCCAGAGGTCATCCAGATCGGAAAGGACTTGATGCCGCAGGATCAAGCGTGGGGTTTCAAGAATGATCGTCATTTAGGCTGTGATCGCTTTGCTGATTTCGATCCCTGCGCCAAGCACTTTATCATCCCTGTCGAAATCCGGGTCGAACGACCCGATCGCGCCGGCGCAAACCTCAAAACGATTCCTGGTCATGCGAATGGCTTCCAATACAAATTCCAGCGGCAGACCGCCGGGTGAATCGGCGTGGTTTGCCAGGGCGTCACCCATATCCAGCACATCCAGGTCCATGTGAATGTAAACCCTTTTGGTGTGCCTGCTCAATTCATCAAGCGCCGCAAGGAAATCCTTTTGCATGGCTTCGATATCATTCGGTTCAACGAGACGAATGCCTGAAGCGCGCAAATTGATCTCCTCCTCCGCGTCATAATCCCGCCCACCGACGTGGATCACATGCTCATCAGGGATCGGCGCAAAGCCAGGGATATGATTCAGCATCGCCTTCCAGCAGCGACCTGTTGCCATCGCCAGACCCATGCCGTCCAGCAATCCGCTGAGAGTCGTATCAGGTGTGTTGAAATCGCCGTGTGCGTCGAACCAGATCATGCCGACCGGCTCCTGTCCAAGCCCACCCAGCACGCCGACACTGCCGTGACACGCTCCCGTCAAAGCAAAGGGAAATTTCCCGTTTGCAATTGCATTGGAAACATGTTGTGCCAGAAGGTTATTTAATTCAAAGGTCGTCTCGATATCGGCCTTGAATGCCAACTGGGAAGTAAGGCGCTGTGAAGCGACTTGATGCCCGTTCTCTCTGAGTCTTTGCTCCAGCCCGCGCTGGATGAAGTAATCCGGTCCACGCCCGGTGCGAAGACTTTCGTGCCCTGAGTCGTAGGGAATTTGAAGGAGTTGAATGTTCATGAGGCAGCCTCTAGCGTGTCCGCTCATATAGCGGATGATTTGGGTTGAGTTGCAGCAAGTCCCATAGATTTCCATACAGGTCTTCGAACACCGCCACCAGGCCGTACGATTCTTCTTTGGGCGGTCGGATAAATTTTATGCCTTTGGAGACCATCTCGTTATAGTCTCGCCAGAAATCGTCGGTGTTGAGGAAGAGAAAGACGCGTCCACCGGTTTGATTGCCGATGAAC
>CAZJMZ010000030.1:18058-19409 GCA_964547115.1 uncultured Anaerolinea sp.
GTAAACATGCTTCAGTGAAGGGAGCGGATCTCTGAAGCAACTTTAGCGTAATATGCTTCAAGCCTTGCAGGGATCTCTTTCACCGCGTCGATCAAGCGCTCATGTCCCTTGACGACCGCAGCATGCTCGAACTCCTCGAACACGCGAATGCCCTCCAGTAATGACATTCTCAGCTCCTTCATAAACAATTTATCTTGTGCTTCAAGCAAGTCGAAATACTTCAACACGGGGCTCTGAGATAGATCTGTTTGGTTTGGTTCTTTCTGAACCTGCTTCAACAGCGACTCGTGCAAACCGTCAACCGTGTTTTTCACAGAACGGGCGTTTTCGGATGTTTGGATTTGCGCCACACTTTTGCGCATCTGATGAACATCTTCGCTGGACGCGCACAATCCGCTGGTGACAGCCCACAGCAACTCTAGTGGCTCGCCTGTCAGCGAGTTGATGTACTCGTTCAGAAATCGCTTGTAGACCTGGATGATTAATTGCGTTTTGTACGGCGAGCGTTCGGTGGGGTTTTCGTCTGCGGTTGTAGCTTGAGCTTGGATCGTAAATTCGTTATACAGTGAATTTTCCAGCTCGACCACAAAATACAGGTAGCGGATCCAGATGCGATATAAATCCGCCAGGGTTACAGATTTCAGCCCCTCCGGGCTAATATACACACCCCATTCCGTGCCGAAGTTGAGACGGCGCACTTTGCCAATTTCGTACATCCCCAGCATGGAATCCACTTCGGGGTTTACGTTATGCAAGATCTTCCGATAGGGTTGGGTGGCATCCATGCCTGTATACTCACGGATGATCTTTACGCCGCCGGGATGCAGTTGGGCAAATTCGGTGACGTCGTAGACGCGCCCATCAATGATCATCCAGTAGCCATGTTCGTCGTCGTTGTGCAATGCGATCTCAGAGGCGTTGTAGATGGCTTTTTGCTTATCGAGATGCGAGCCTGTGTAGGTGGAGAAAATATCCTGCAGGTAGCGGCCCTTTCCCACAAGGTCGTAAAACGTTGCTTTTACTGCTTTTTGCTTTTCTTCTTCAGTGCCTGAACTATGCTGATAGATGACGGTCTTGATCGCCTCTGTCACTGCATTGGCAAATCCCGTTCGCCCACATACATAGAAGTAAGCGCCCTGTCCACCGTTTTCCCGGCTTTGCAACAAATTCCAAAGGGCTTGCGAATTATCTTCCCTTAAAATCTCGTCGCCAATGGAATGTCTTTCGCCAGCTTCAAACACAAGTTGACCATTATCATTGGGAGATTGTCGGCAGGTAACATCGTCGCGCGAAAAGGCGATGCGCAGATTCAGCCGTCCCTGAGAGATGATGCGGGCAAGTTCATCTTGAT
>CAZJMZ010000031.1:0-18410 GCA_964547115.1 uncultured Anaerolinea sp.
TAGACTTCGCGCTCCACCTGTTCGGGGTCCTTCCCCAGGGTGTAGACGGTGTGTTTGGCCAGGTCGTAATAGGAATGGTGGCGGATGAAATGCTCGTTGACCTCACGCTGGTCCTGCGAATCGTATTGGGCGCGGGCGTTGAGCAGGCGGATCGATTCGTCCGGGTCGGGGGAGGGCATCAGCAGCACCACATGGGTGAACGGCGCGAACAACTCCCGCACCTGGGCGAAGAGCACATCGTCCTCATACACGGCGTGTCCGCCGCCAAAATCGAAGATACAGTCGGTGAATTCGGCCAGAAAGCGTTTCACCGCATGGGCTTCGAACGGCTTCCAGTAGCGGTACAGCCCCCAGAAGCCCTCGGTGGCGCGTTTATAGCGGGCCATATCGCGGTCATAGCCGATCTCTTCGTAATATTTCCAGCGCAGTTCGTCGATGGCGCGGTGCACCAACCCGGTGCGCATCGAGAGCAGTTCGGCCACCGTGGATTTGCCAACCCCGATGGGGCCGATGAGGATGATTTCTGATCGCATGGTTAAGTTTCCGTCCCTATCTTAATCACATTTCCGTTCCCTGACCATGCTGTTTTACTCTCGATTTGGTTGCAACTGACACTTTCCCAAATGGCGGCAGACGCCATTCAATGGAGGTACAATCTGGGCGCACACGCACCAACAACCAGCCATGGAGGGCCTGTATGCCGATCACCAGACAACGCACCCTGCACTACCTCGAACACGAATGGGGCACGTATATCGAACGCTTCCACCGCCTGCCGCCCGCCGAGGCGCAACGGCGCGTCAACGCCATGGGCTATCAGCGCTTCCGCGATATGCTCGCGCACATCCTGGCCTGGTGGGAGGAGGGCATGGAGATCGTCCGGGCCATTGCCGCGAACCGCGAGTTCGAACGCAAGCAGTACGATTTCGATGTCTTCAACGCCGAGGCCGTGGCAAAGTATCAGGATTGGGACGAAGCCGCGTTCCTGCAGCGGTTCGAGGCGATGCGGCAGACCATGGCGGCAGACCTCGGGTCGATGGCTGAAGCGGTGTTCGAGAATCGCCGGGTCAAAAGCTGGCTGAACGGCATCGTGTATCATCACGCCCGCGAGCACCTCGTCCTGCTCAGCCGCTTCCTCGTGGTGGACCTGCTGGAGAACGAGTGGGCCGAATACGTTGCGAGGTTTCAAAAGCTCGACGCCGAAAAACAGCAGGAGTTCCTTGCCAAACAGGGCTTTGCCTCGCTGTATGAGTTGCTGGCGCACATCATCGGCTGGTGGGAGGAGGGCGCACGCATCATCGGCGGGATCATGGACAGCCCATCCTTCACCTGGGAGCCGCACGACACCGACGCCTTCAACCGCGAGCTGACCGAAAAATACGCCTCATGGACTCACGAGGACCTGCTGGCCCACTATGAAACGGTTCGCCGTGCCATGCTGGATCTCATCACCGACCTGCCAGACGACGCCTTCCTCAACACCGATATCGAAGGCTGGCTCAGGGATGATGTGGTCAGTCATTACGATGACCATCCGCTGCCTCTTTGAAATGCAAAGCGGCTGTCGATTTTTTATCGACAGCCGCTTTTTGATTCGATGAATCTCAATCCAATGCGCGGATGGCGGGATGCAGGATTGCCAACAGGCCGATGAGGGCGGTGAGGCCGCCGCCAATGAGGAACACCGGCGAGGGGCCAATGACCCCGGTGGCCCACCCCGCCACATACATACCGACCGGCATCAAGCATGTGGACCCCAACTGGTCGATGCTCGAGACGCGGCCCAATTGTTCGTTGGGAATTTTCTCCTGCAGCAAATGGGTCCATGCCAACGATCCCGCCTGCAAGGCAATGCCGTTGATCAAGGCGGCCACGATCAAGACCCACAACGGCAGGGGCAGGCCATAGAGGGCCAGCATGAGAGCGGCCAGGGCCAGGGTCAGGTTCATGAGCAGGCCACGGCGTGGGAGGCGTTCGTAGCGTCCAAACCAAAAGCCGCCGATCACATATCCGATGGGGAAAATGGACAGGATGAGTCCGAGGCGTTGCACGTCCTGCTGCATAAAGTCGCTGACGAGGAAAGGCATCGCCACCACGTACGGCCCGATCAACGTCACATTGATCAACGCATAGACGAGGATACTGATCCATAACCATGGCAGGGAGGCCACCACGCGCAGCCCCGTGCGGATCTCTTCGATGAAGTGGCTTTCAGCCGCCTCCGGCCTGGGAATGGGCATACGGAATAAGGGCAGCAGCAACAAGCCCGAAAGGACAAAGGAAGCACCGTTCAAAAAGAAAGCGGGCGAAGTGCCCACCCAGGCCACGATCGCCGCCCCCAGCGATGGACCGACCACCCGCCCCAGGTTGGCGCTGATACTGGTGAGCGCATTGGCGGAGGGCAGGTCGGCTTCGGGCACCACCTGCGGGACAATGGCATTGTAGGCCGGGGTGAAGAAGGCATCCACCATGCCAAAGAAGAAACTCACCGCATACACGTGCCAGACCTGCAATTGGTCGGTATAAGTGAGGAAGGCCACCAGCAGAACCGCCAGCGCCCGCCCTGCATCAGAGATGAGCAGGGTCAGCACGCGCGGCACCCGGTCCACTACGGCGCCGCCAACCAGCAGCAACAGCACCGAGGGCGTGGTGACGAACACCCACATCAGGCCCATCAGTTCGGCGGAACCGGTTTTTTGCAGGATCCACCAGGAAAGCGCGATCTCATAGACGTAATCGCCGAGGCGCGAGAGGGTTTGCCCGGTCCATAACAGGGCAAAGGCACGGTGTTGCAGGGCACGGAGCGTGGACATGGTGGCGATTATCCCATAGGCGCAGGCGAAACGCCCCTGCAACTTTACCCCCTGTTGGTTGGAGTACAATTTTGAATATGGAACAGCATATCGTCTATCTTGCGCTGGGCTCGAACATGGGCAACCGCGCTGCCAATCTCAAAGAGGCCATCGCCGCCCTGCCGCCGCAGATGGAGGTGAAGGCCCGCTCGAAGGTCTACGAGACGCCCCCGTGGGGTTTTGCCGAGCAGGAGAAATTCCTCAACCAGGTGGTCAAAGTGGATACTTACGTCCAGCCGGAGGCGTTGATGAAACATCTCAAACGGCTCGAGGTGGCGCTGGGGCGTAAGCCTTCCTTTCAGAACGGTCCGCGCCTGATCGATATCGACATTCTGTTCTACGACAACCTGGTGCTGGAGACCCCGACGATCACCATCCCGCATCCGCGCGCACATGAACGCGGCTTCGTGCTGATGCCCCTGATGGATGTCGCTCCCGACCTGATGCATCCGGTGAAGGGGAGGTCGGTTCGCGATTTGCTGGCCGGTTGCGACCTGCGGGGTATCGTGCAGGTGGGGTGACCGGACCTGTGGATGAATCAAAAAGAGCGACCTGGCGGGTCGCTCTTTTTGATTCATGGATGCTTATCCCGCAAACTCGAACGTCGTCAGGCCTTCGACGCTGGTTTGCAGGCGAAAGACTCCGCCCGTGAGTGGATATTGTTGCAACGTGGCTTCGTCCAAGCCTTTGCGGGCCGAGGTGAGATACAGTTCGTTCATATGCTTCCCGCCGAAGACGCACGAGGAGACGTTCTTTGCCGGGATGGCAATTTGCTCCAGCAGTTGGCCGGTCTGCGGGTTCCAGCGAGTCACTTGCGCACCGCCCCACATTGCGATCCACAGGTTGCCTTGCGTGTCGGAGGTCATGCCATCGGGCCAGCCAAGCGCCTCGGGCACATGAATGACAGTGCGGGGGGTGGCAATTGCGCCCGTATCGAGGTCATAGTCAAAGGCGCGGACCGTGCGGGTGGGCGTATCGATATAGTAGAAGGTCCGGTGATCGGGGCTCCAGGCCATGCCGTTCGAGATGGTGATGTTATCCAGCAGCTTCGTTACGGTTGCGCCTTCGAAGGAATACAGGGAACCGAGCGGGTCGCTCTCGTTCAAGTCCATGGTTCCGGCGAGGAAGCGTCCGCGGGGGTCACATTTGCCGTCGTTGAAGCGGGTGTTGGCGGGTTCGCCGCTCAAGGTGGCAGCCAGAGTCTGTTGGGCAGAGGCAGGCTGATCGGGCGTCTGAGGCGGGGCCATCCAAATGGAGGCACGTTGGGTGTAGATAAGTCCGCCTGAAGCGCGCGGCGCCATGCAGCCCACATATTCGTCCAACTGGATCAATATCTCTGCACCAGCATAGATGCGTTTGTCAAGAATATCAAGCCAGTAGAGGGTCTGCGTTTTGGCATCCCAGGTGGGGCCTTCGCCAAGCAGGGCTTTGGCGTCGTAAAGGAGTTCAGGGTGCATTTTTTAGAACCAATCCCGTTTGTAGAAGATGTAGGTGCCCAGCGCGGTGAGGGCGACCGAAATACCGATGACGGTCAGAAAAGCCAGGGGATGATCTTCACCCGGCAGCCTGACATTCATGCCGAAGAACGAGGCCACAATGGCGGGCAGGTTGAGGATGATGGTGAGCGCGGCCAGCACTTTCATCACACCATTGAGGTTGTTCGAAATGATCGAAGCGAAGGCATCCATCATGCCTGAGAGGATCTCGGTGGTGATGCTGGTCATTTGAATGGCCTGCTGGTTTTCGGTGAGCACATCTTCGAGCAGGTCCTGGTCTTCTTCGTAGTAATTGAAGATCTGCATGCGCTGGACACGTTCCATCATCACTTCATTGGAGCGCAGGGCCGTGGCGAAATAGGTGAGGCTCTTCTGGTATTTGAGCAGTTCCAGCACTTCATGGTTGCGGGTGGATTTTTGCAACTGGTCTTCGATGCTTTCGGTGATGCGGTTGATCTCGCGCAGGTGTGTGAGGTAGAGCGTGGCGGTCTCAAGAAAAATATACAACGCAAAGCGATAGCGTTTGCCGGTCTTAAGCAGGCGATACTTGCCATCGGCCAGCACCTTGAACATATCCTTCTCATAGCGGCAGATGGTGACCACCATGTTGCCCTTGATCAAAATGCCCAGCGGAATGGTGGTGTAGGGAATGTCGTGGTCGGGCTGACGATGCGGAATGCGGACCAGGATGAAGGTGTAGTCATCATCCCGTTCGATGCGCGGCATTTCGTCGAGATCGAGCGAATAGTTGATGTAATCGGCATCCACCCCCATATCGGCCAGTTTTTGAACTTCCTCGGCGGTGGGGTCCACAACCTTGACCCAGCTGCCGTTCGCCACGGAATCGAGTTGCTCGAGTCCCTGCTCGGTGGTCTTGTAAATGGTGAGCATGACTGCCTCCTCAGCGTGAAATCATCACGCAGGCAGTCGGCTCACCGCCTTTGTGATGTTATGGATCTGACAACGCAACGCACCCTCCGCCGTTCCGGAAGCCCGGACTGGGCGGCTGACTCTCTTTATTCTCTAAATGACCATCGTCCGTATTCATCGTGATACTCCAGCGTGGGTATTGTAAGCCTGATAAGTTGATTCAACAACCGGCAAACAGGATACCTCCGAACGACACACAGCGCTTCACGCCCAGCCGCAGCCTGCTTCTGTCCATGCGGGCCTGGCCTCCCCTGCTGCTTGACGTGCCCCTCGAAATGTAGTTCAATGACCGCGCCGCATGAAAAAAAACTTTTCACTCGAAGCGTTCGGCATCTTCGCCAGCCTTACCCTCGGCCTGGTGCTGCGCCTGCGTCAATATCTGAGCGGACGCTCCCTCTGGCTCGATGAAGCCATGCTGGCGCTGAACATTCTCCAGCGCGACTTTGCCGGTCTCTTTCAACCGCTCGATTACAACCAGGGTGCGCCGGTCGGTTTTTTGCTCGCCACCAAACTCTTCAACCTGACTCTGGGCAGGAATGAACTGGCCTTGCGGTTGCTGCCTTTGCTGGCCGGGCTGATGGCGCTTGGGTTGTTCTACCTGTTGCTGCGGCAGGTGACGCAACAGGCCGGGTTGATCGTCGCATTGCTGTGCTTTGCGGTGAATCCGCAGTTGGTGTATTACTCTTCTGAACTGAAGCAATACATGCTGGATGTCGCTCTAACGCTGGGGCTGGTGCTGGTGGCCTTGCCGGCTTTCCGATCAACTGCAATGAAGAGGCCCCTCTTCTGGTTGATGCTGGCGGGATCGGTCGCGGTCTGGTTTTCGCACCCGGCCGTGTTCGTGACGGCAGGCATCGGGCTGGCGCTCATCGTGCGGCAATGGCAGCAGCGAGACAGGGCCGGTTGGTGGACGCTCATCGGTCTGGGTACGGTGTGGCTGGTGAATCTGGCAGTATTGTATTTCGTCAATTTGCGGCAGTTGCGGGGCAACTCCTTTCTCACCGCCTACTGGGCAGATGGGTTCGCGCCTGTGCCATCACCGTCCAACCTGAGCTGGTTCGTAACATCCCTGCGTAACAGCCTGCAAACCGACTATGAGATCACCTCGTTGTGGTGGCTCGCCGCGCTTTGTCTTGTGTTGGGCTGGGTGGGCTTGTGGCGTGCACGGAACCCTTTTGCATTGATCACAGGCTTCACCGCCCTGGCCGCTTATAGCGCTTCGATGCTGCGACTGTATCCCATGCAGGGACGGTTGGCGCTGTTCCTGCTGCCGTTGGGGCTGGCCTTGCTCGGTGCGGGCCTGGAGCAGGTGCGGCAGTTATTTTCCGGGAACCGGCTGGCGCAAAGTGCGGTGACCCTGGGGCTGGCTGTGCTGGCGCTGTACCATCCGCTGGTGCATTCAACGGCCGATTTCATCAAGCCCAAGTTGTTTGAGCATATGCGCCCATACATGGATTATCTCTCCGCTGCACGCAGGGAGGGTGATGCCTTGTTCGTTTCGTATTGGGCTGAGCCTGCGTTTTTGTATTATGCGCCCTTCTACAAACTGGAGGATGTGACCTACACCACCAGTTTCGCCGAAGATTACAACGACCCGCAGCAACTCCTGACCCGTCTCGAGCCGCTGGCCGGGAAGAAGCGCGTCTGGGTCTTGTTCTCACATGTGTATGAGCAGGGTGATTTCAACGAGATGGATTTCATGCTGGCGCGCTTGAACGAGCTGGGGAAACCAACGCGCCAGTTACGCCTCCCTGAGACGTCGGTATATCTGTATTTATACGATCTGGGCGGAGGTCAATAAGCAGGGAGGTGGAGCAAACCCCGGCGTAGTAAGAGGCGGTCAGGATGGGTCGAGAGGAATCGGCCCAGCCGAGGCGTCATCCCAATATGAGATGCGGTTGCGGGTCTGTTTGGAGAAATACAGGGCGCGGTCGGCACGCTCCACCAGTTGGTCGAGTTGCGGCGGCTTTTCCAGCGGCAAAGAGACGATGCCCGCACTGAAGGTGATGGGGATCTCCAACTCGCCGTAATGAACCCGGCTGCCAAGAATGCCCGCCCGCAGGCGTTCGGCAGCGCTAAGCGCAGAAGGCAGGTCGGTTTCAGGGTAGATGATGGCAAACTCTTCGCCGCCAAACCGCCCGATGACATCGATCTTCTGGCGCACCAACCCTGCGCCGGTTTGGGCGAACCAGCGCAAAACTTCATCGCCCGCGGCGTGGCCGTGGGTATCATTGATGCGCTTGAAGTGGTCGATATCCATGAGCATGAAGGATAAAGGACGGGCATAACGCAGGGCGCGTTTGTATTCGCGGTCGAGCAGTTCGAAGAGGCGGCGGCGATTGGGGATGCCGGTCAGACCATCGGTGAAGGCCAGGTGCTGGACTTCGCGATAGAGGCGTGCATTCTCAATGGCCACAGTGGCCTGGTTGGCAAAGACGGTGAGCAAACTGAGATCGGCGTTGGTGAATTTTCGATGGCGGTCATGACGTGCCACACCCAACACGCCGATGAATTCATCGCCGCGCAGAAGCGGCACATCCATGGTGGCCTCCACACCGGTGGTGAATCTCTCCTCCAGCGCATTAACGAAGTCCTTATAGTCATTGAGGATGAGCGGCCGACGGGTGACGGCCACACGCCCCATGGCGCCTTCACCCAGTTTCATCTTGAAGCCGACCTGACTTTGTGTAAGCGGGTATTGCGCTACGATCTCGAGTTCACCGGTCTGTTGATCATGGAGCACCAGTTCGCCCAGCGAAACATCCAGCAACCGCACGGCCCGCTCGGTGATGGTTTGCAGGAGCGTGTTCAGGTCAAGTTCGGCGGAGATGTCGGTGAGTGTCTCGTTCATCACTTCCAACTCGCGGATACGTTGGCGGCTGATCGTCTCGGTCCGGCGACGCTGACTGGAGAGTTGGTGGATAACGCCCCCTGCCAAAATGATGCTCAACCATTGCACACCGTCGGTGGCCGGGGCAAAAATCCCCCGGCCGGGCTGAAGCAGGTGCATGCCCACATGCGCAAGGATATAAGCGGCAGCGATCGCCAGGTACAAGCGCGACTCATGGAGAATGGCCGAAGAAAAAATGAAAATGATGGCAACGAGATGGATGAACCAGAAAGGCACGCCCCAATCCACGATCCCCCAAACCGCGATCAGTAGCGCAAGAATACCACCCCCCACAATGATCCGTACGGAACGCCAATTCTGAAACACCATGGAACAAACACCAATTGCGGACAGGATACTGCGACCTCTATTATTATACAAAAAAGGCGGACAAGCCATCCGCCTTTTTTGTATTGCGTGTGCATCTCAGTTACACGGAGGCACAGCGCCGGGCCTATTCGTCGCCTTCGCCTGAGGCGCCGGGTTGTTCCACTTTGAGCACCTCACCGTGCACATTAATCATCACCTTGAAACCGACCATACCCAGATAGGCGCGCATATCTTCAGGGATGCCGGTCTGCAATAACTGGTCAAATTGCTTGTCGATGTTCTTCAACTGTTGCTCGATGGCGGCTTTGGTGAACACATCCTCCTGCCCCAGCATTTTGGCGGTCTGCTCCGAGAGCAGGGCTTCACTGCCTTTCATCAGCCCGGCGATCTGCCCCAGCACCTCCCGGTCCACCTGGGCCGAGGGGATATGCCGGCGAAAGCCGCTGTCATCCACCACATAGCACGGCTCATCCCCGACGAGGGCCGAGGCGACCGGACGGTCGAACTCGTCCACCACCAGGCCGCCGAACAAAGGCTGGCGCGGCATTACTCCTGCCTGCCTTCCACCGCAGCCAGCAGGATGCCCGCCGCCAACCCCAAACGCCGGTCAAGCAGGCGGGTCGTATCCATGCTGAAATCAAGATTCAATTCATAGCGAAAGAGATTGAACTCCTGGCGGATATCCGCCACACGCGTCTCGCCAAAGGTGATGTCGTAGTTCTGAGGCAACCAGTTCCCGAGCAGAAAGCGCCGCAGGAGCGCCAACCCCATGCTGTCTTCGAACAGCAAGCCCTTCACGCCATCGTTGGCATCCAACACTTCCCACTCATCCCGCAACAGCGAGCGCAAACCCTTGCGGCGCAACGCGCCCACCTTCTCGCCTGTGGCGCTATCCACCACGTCATAGGCGGCTGAAAAATCCATGATCTGGCGCGCCTTGATGCTTAACACTTCCTGGGTCTTCGCCTCATCGGCATACACGCGGATATCCTCGCGCCACTTGAACATCTTCTGTTCGCTGAACAGCACCAGGTTGCCCGCCGGGTCATAGAAACGGAACTTCCCCGTCAACGCGATGGCCTGGCGCTTTAACACATACTTCGGAAATTGAAAGATCGGATTCATGAAAACTCCTTGGATGGACTCAAATAATGCGGACGCGCGTCCCCTCGCCGGGCACGCTCAAATATTCCGCATCCGGCGGGACGTTGGGACTGGTCCAGCGATACAAAAATTTGGCGGCATCTGACGGCAGGTTCACGCACCCATGGCTGCGTGGCCGCCCATAATCATTATGCCAGTACGCGCCGTGAAAAGCATTGCCCATGCTGGTAAAGAACGTACACCACGGCACACCCGGCAGGTTGTAGATATTCTCCACGGCATCGCCCTGGTTGGTCATGTGTACTGAAGGACCTTTGTGATATGTACGGAATTCGCCACGCGGGGTTTCGGTGCCCTCGGCACCGCTCGAACAGCGCTGTGAAAAGACCATCTGCCCGCCTTCAAAAGCGCTGACCAGTTGCGCTCCCAGATCGACCACGATCAGTTTCTCTTCATCGGGCACGCCTGGCGAAAGCAGGGAGAGTTCCTCGTCCGGCACGAGACGCATGGCATGCGCCGGGACGTAGAAGAATTTCCCCATTTGCTGGTCCACGATCTGGTACCAGATGCTTTTCTCCTTGCGGGTCACCACCGTGCGCACCACCCAGTGCGTGGTGCCATAATAGATGCGATAGACCCGCCTGGCATGGACGTATGGCTCCTCGCGCGCAAAACTGACCGGCACAGTGACTTCGCCCAGCCGCCCGGCCTTGGGGATATCGAAAGCGGGCCGCTGGTAATGCGTCTCCACCGGCTGCACCCAGCCCGAGTAGGTATACCCACCCTCGAGCTGATACCACACGCCATTGAACGGATTGCCCTCTTCGCCGTTCTCATCCACTCCCAGCACATCCACCACCTGGTCGGCGCGGAAGTAGCTGAGCTTGTTGGCCGCGAAGGCGGGCGCGTCGTACAGCGGCACGCCGCTGATGGTCATGCGTCCTTGCGTGATGGCCGGCGCTGCCAGGGTGTGTTCCAGGCGCAAGTCGGTGAGCGCCAGGGCCAGCGAACCGGAAAGGCTGAGTTTGAGAAAATCCCTGCGGGAGAGGAAAGGTTTGTACATGGGCTCGATCCTGAATAAGTGAAGTGTACTGCATGCACTTAAACGAAGGATAAGCAGCAGCTGTTCCCCTTAGGCGCTGATATCCACCAACGTGCCGTAATAGCCGTAGACCAATTCCTTCTCGAACGGCACGTTGGGCAGGGTCCAGCGATACAGCCATTTGGCGGCCTGCGGCGTCACATTGATACACCCATGACTGCGCGGACGGCCATAGTCATTATGCCAATACGTGCCGTGGAAGGAAATGCCCTTCTCAGTGATGTAGAGCACCCACGGCACACCGGGCAGGTCGAAGCCGCTGGCCGCAATGTCACCATTGGCCATGTGCCGTGTGGGACGTTTGTGGAAGGTCTTGAATTCGCCGTCAGGCGTGGTGTAGTTGCCCCGGCGCAGGCGCGCCCCGGTGGAGGCGCGCGTGGCAAAGACCAGATTGTTCTTTTCGTAGGCCAGCACCATCTGGTCTTCAAGGCGAACTTCGATGCGTTTGTCGTCGAGGGAAAGGTCGGGGGAAAGCGGAGCCAGCTCCTCGGGAGTCAGGAGGCGCATGTGATCCCCGCGGATGTAGTAGGTCTGTTTGTATTTGTCGTCGAGCAGGATGTACCACAGGCTGCCATCAGCCTGATGGACGGCGCTGGCTTCCACCCAATGCACAGTCTCATAATACAGGCGATAGATGACCTTCGCGCCGGGCTCCAATGATTCGAAGGCATCGGTGAATGGCACAGTGACCTCGCCCAACGCACCCTTGAGCGGAATGGGTTGGGCCTGGTTGAGCAGCGTGCGCACCGGCTGGACGCTGCCCGAATAAATGAACCCACCCTCGGCCAATTCATACCAGATGCGGTTGTGCGCCGACTCATCAACGCCGACTGCGGTGTTGGCCAGCGGCAGGACCAGGTCGCGCCAGTATAGTTTTTTACGTACAGCCTTAAAATCAGGCGCGTCGTAGGACCAGATATTGCGGTCTACGACGCGGCCCTGCAGGTTATCGAACACATCCGCCTGACGCAGTGCGGAAAGGTCCGGCGTCATCATCCCCAACAAACCGAACCCGGTGAGCTTCAGAAAATCACGGCGTGAAAAACGGGACTTGCTCATGCAGCGATCAATAATGTACGTTCACCACCGTGCCCACCGAAGCCCAATTGAACAGCCATTCCGCTTCAGACGTGCGCATGTTCACACAACCATGACTCATCGGTGTGCCGAAGTTGTTGTGCCAATAGGTGCCGTGAATGCCGTAGCCTTTATAGAAGTACATCACATACGGCACATCGGGCAGGTAATAGCCCGGGCCAGACATATCCGAAGCGCGCAGTTTGATCCAGATCTTGTATTTGCCGACTACGGTGGGGGTGAGCCATGTGCCCGTGGACACGACAAAGGAATTGACGAGCGTATCGCCTTCATACGCATACAGCGCCTGCGTGGAAAGATTCACATCGATCCAGCGCGCGCCGCCGCGCACCCCGCCACTGTTCGCGGCCACCGGCGGCACCGCGGTGGGCGGCACATATTCAGCCGTGGGTGTATCGGCGATGATTTCCATCGCCATGCTGCCGGGGGTTTCGGTGACTGCCGGGGTGAAGGTCGGCGCTTCGGTGGGAATCTCCGAGGGCGTTGCTGTGGGCGCGAGGGTGGGCAGGTCGGTGGGGAGGCTTGTGGGCTCCACGACGGTCGCCGTAGCCACCACCACCGAGGTGGGCTGCGGCGCAAAGGCGCTCCCATCGATGGGCGTGACGCTCGGCTTGGGCACATCCACGCGTGCCCATAACGGCTCTTGCGTAGGCGCAGCCGCCTGCGGCAGGAACGACGCCAGTACCGGGCTGTTCACCGCCGACCAGGCCGCCACCCCCAGCACGGCCAACAGCAAAATTCCCAGCAGCGCGCCCACAAACAACCTTGTGCGACGTTGAGGAGCGGGCTGATCGGTGGGAGTCTTTTTCTTCACCGGCTTCATGGGCTGGGTGGGGATGACCACCGGCGCTTCGACTCGTTCATCACGCACGGGTACAGCCACCGGAGCCGGGTTCGCCGCTTTAGCCTTGCGCACCTGATCCACGGCCCACTCCACCGCCTTGCGCGCCCGTGGACTTTCAGGCCGCAGTTCCAACGCTTTTTGGGCATAGGCCAGCGCATCTTCGGGGTTCGGGTCGGCAGCCACCAGCACGAGCCAGGCATCTTCCATCTCGGGCTGCATGAGCACGGCCTTTTCGCCAAGGTCGCGGGCGGTCTCTTTATCGCCGCGACGCAAGGCCTCGCGTGCTTTGATGACATATTCGTGGGCTTCGTTGTAATCAGGGTTCATGGTCTGGTCCTATAGTTTGCAGGGCGATAACAATAATTACGATACCAATCAGACAACCGCTACCAGCGGATTTCTACCGTCGTACCGATCTGTGCCCAATCGTAGAGCAGGCTGGCCTCATACGAACCCAGCACCACACAGCCGTACGAAACCGGGCGGCCCAGAAAGCCCGCCCACAAGGTGGCGCCGTTCGGCAGAATGGGCAGGGCATGGATGCCGTTCTCGAGACCGCCAGCCCAGTAGATACCCAGCCAGTAGGGCATCCAGATATCCCAGGTGGAGCCATAGGCGCTGGGAATCTTGCTTTGCACGGCGAAGGTTCCGGTGCGGGTGGCATTGTTCATGCCGGTGGAGGCGACGAAACTATAAATCAGCGCATCGTCTTCATAGACGTACATGTGCTGGTCTGAAATATCCACGAGGATGTATTTCGCGCCGGAATAAACAGGCTGGGGTGCAGCAAAGACCGGGGCATCCGTCGGAATGACCGGTATGGGGGTATCCGCAAGGACCTGCATGTCCATCACACCAGGGGTTTCGGTGGCAATGGGGGTGAAAGTCGGTTGCGGCGAAGGGGTATAGGTGGCCTTGGGCAGGTTGACGAAAGCCCACAGGTTTTCTTGTGTAGGGGTGAGGGTGGCAAAGATCGCGGCGCTGGCCGGGGAGGTGACGAAAAAGGTCAGGGTGAGTCCCAGGCCAAGGAAAAGCAGGAGCAGGCCGAGGCTGGGTCCGAGGCGGGGTAATCGGGCAGCGGTCTTCATGGTACGAGGCTGGGGATGGGCGTCGACTCGATGCTTTCGTTGTTGGTAAAGCACAGTATGCCATCCACGATCCCGGCGGCCACGAGGTCGGTCTTTTTGGTGAGGATCTCGCGATCGAGGTTGAGGAAGCCGGTCTCAATGATGGCGGCCACGGTGCTGGGGTCGATCTCACGGAAGGCGTGATATTCACGCATATCGGCAGTGATGCTGCCGGCGTGGAAGGTCATTTGCGTGGCGGCATGGTAACGGTCGGTGAGGCAGGCGGTGAGGCGGTTGGCACGGTTGACGTCGTTGGTGTTGAGGGCGGCGGCCACTTTGTAGCCGGTGGCCTGGTCGTTGATGTATTCGCACGAGTCGTTGTGGATGGAGACGATGGCGAGCGCCCGGTAGCCGTTGAGGCGCGTATCGAACTCCTTGAGCAGGTCCACTTCGAAACCTTCCTGGGTCAGCCGCTGCTGCACGATGGCGGCGATCTTGAGGTTCATGTCCATTTCGGTGAGGGTGACGTTGCCGTTGCCATCGTAACAGACTGCCCCAGAGTCGTTGCCATAGTGCCCGGCCACAATGCCAATGCGTTGCTTGGGCTGCACAACAAGGGCCTCCCCCGAAGCCGATTGGGGCGTGAGGATGGAACTGAGGCGTTCGTAAAAATCGCCATTGGCCAGCCCACGCGAAGGAAACGCAGTGAAGAGCGTGGCCAGCAGCACCGCGATGCCGATCACAGATTGCGCGGCGCGCAGCGGGTTGTTCCGTTTGCGTGGCACGGGGGCGTGAACAGGGGTGGATTCCATAACGTGGATAGATGATAGCGTTGAAAACGCCAGCAGGCAAGGGACAGAAGGCGAAGATCGGGGCGGTAATTTCTGACCGGATTCTGATACAGGCCCGGGTAAGGGCGGCAGATACGGGCTTGTCCTACGTGTGCCTTGACGAGGCCTTGTATCTTCATTATGATGAATCTGGATTGGAGACCGCTCAAATGACCCTTGATTCCGAACAATTGCGTCACGCCATGCGGGCCTGGACGACCGGCGTGACCGTTGTCACCGCCGCCCATGCGGGCCAACGCTATGGCATGACCGTGAATTCCTTTACGTCCATTTCGCTCGACCCACCGTTGATCTCGGTGGCGCTCCGCAAACTGACACATACGCATGAACTGGTGGAGCGCTCGGGCGAGTTTTCTGTAACCATTCTTTCTGCCGGGCAGGGCCAGCTTTCAGACCGTTTTGCAGGCCGCCATCCCGAGATCAAAGACCGCTTCGAGGGCGTGGAGATTGAAACGCTCGCGATCCCCGCGCCACTCTTGAAAGGCGGCATGGGCTTCTTCAACTGCCGGGTGGTGAACGCCGTGCCGGTGGGCGAGAACACGCTCTTTGTGGCCGAAGTGGTGGCCGCGCGCGGCGAAGGGGAAGGCGACCCGCTGGTCTATCACAACCGCGTGTATTGGAATCTGGCATCCCACGCTTGAACCGGGAGCAGTCATGCAAGCCAAACTCACCCCTGCCGAACAACAAACCCTGTTGAAACTGGCGCGTGAAGCGTTGGAATACGGTGTGCGGGGGAAGCCCTTGCCGCCATTGGACCCCGCCCTGCTCACCGCTTCACTGCGTGAACAGGGCGCTTCTTTTGTCACGTTGACCATTCGCGGTGAACTGCGTGGGTGCATTGGCACACTCGAGGCGCACCAACCTTTGGCGGACGATGTCCGCGAACATGCTGTGGCGGCCGCATTGGAAGATCCGCGTTTTCCTCCGGTGAGGGAAGGCGAATTGAGCAGGATCCAGATCGAAGTGTCGCGACTGACGCGCCCTGTCCCCTTGACCTACACTGATGGCGCCGAACTGCTCACCCGACTCAGGCCGCACGTAGATGGCGTCATCCTGCGCGATGGCTTCCGCCGCGCCACATTCCTGCCGCAAGTGTGGGAGAAAATTCCCGACCCGGCAGATTTCCTGAGCAACCTGTGTCTGAAGATGGGGGCCAGCGCCAATGCCTGGCGTATCAAACCCATGGAGGTGCTGACCTATGAGGTGGAGGAATTTCACGAGTAGGGTAAAATCAGGCTCATGGCTGACGAAGAGGCGATCTTTCAAGAAGCAGTAGAAGCCCTGCGAGCGGGGAATAAACCCAAGGCCCGTGAATTACTCACGGACCTGATCAAGACCGACCAAAACAATACCACCTATTGGATCTGGCTCAGCACTGCGATGGAGACCCAGAAGGAACGTGTGTACTGCCTGCAGACCGCGTTCAAACTGGACCCGACGAATGTCACGGCCAAACGCGGTTTGATCCTGCTGGGGGCGTTGCCAGCCGATGAGAGCATCCAGCCATTCCCGGTCAACCGTCCGCGCGTGTGGGAAGAGAAGTTGCTGCTCGCCCATGAAAAACCCAAGCCCAAGGGTTGGGCGGCTGTGCGTCAAAGCCCGGTCTTCCGGCTGGCCATCGTTCTGATCCTGTTGGGCGGTCTGGTAGGCGGCGGACTGTACGCCTTCAACCTGCAATCCTTCCGCCCGCAAAACATTCTCCCCACTCCCACCGGCGGGACGCTCACCTTCACGCCCTCTCCCACAGCACTCGGCGGCAAGCCCCAAGCCACACAAGCCGCCAGCACCCCGAGCGGCCCATTGGGTTACCTCCTCGATGCCGCCTACACACCCACGGCGTTATACGTCAGCACCGAACGCTCGCCTCTCACCAGTGACTTTCTGCTGCAATTCGACAAAGCCTGGAAGGCCCAGGATTGGGATGGCGCCATCGACGCCTTGCAGAACATCATCCGGGTCGAGCCCAAATCCACGTTTGCCTATTACTACATCGGCGAAGCCTACCGCTTCAAGAAAGACCCTGTCACCGCGATCGATGCCTACAATCAAGGCCTGCAACAGAATAACGAGTTCGGCCCGTTGTACGTGGGCCTGGCTCGCGCCCGCCTGACGGTGGACCCGAACGCCAACGTCCTGCCCCTGCTCGATGAAGCCATCCGCTTCGACGCGAACTTCGGTGAAGCCTATCTCGAACGCGGACGCGTCAAGGCCCGCGACGGCGATCTCAACGGCGCCCTGACAGATTTCAGTCAGGCAAATAAACTACTGCCTGGTTCGCCTCTGGTCTATAGCTATCTTGCCCAAGCCTATTACACACAAGGCGACCTGAAAAACGCACTTGAAGCCGCCAAACGCGCTCAACAACTCGATGTGACCATGCTTGAGAATTACCTCCTGCTTGGCCAACTCAACGCCGCGCTGGGCAACACCGACGAAGCCATCAAGGCCCTGCAAACCTACATCAGCGCCCGGCCGGAGGATGTGCCCGCGAGCCTGCTCTTCGGCCAGTTGCTGTTCGACATGGGCGAATACGAACAGACCATCGCCATGATGAACCGCGCGCTATCGTTCGAGCGCACCCGCCGCGAAGCCTACCTCTATCGCTTCCTATCCAACATCGAGCTGGGCAACGGTCCCGCCGCCGACGAAGACATCGATACCATCATCCGTCTCTACAAAGACGACTTCACCGCCAGCCTCGGCATCCTGCGCACACACTACCTCAACGAGCGCTACGGCAGCGCCGAACAATACGTCGGCATCGCCGAAGACCTCGCCGTTGAAGATGAACAAAAAGCGCTCGTTTACTACTGGGCCGGCCAGGTCTTTGAAAAGCGCAAGAACCCCAAACGGGCGCTCGAATACTGGCAACTCCTGCTCGAACTGCCCGAAGCGGCCGTGACCGCCGACATGCGCGCCACCGCTGAAGAACGCAGCAACAGCCTGGTCACACCCACGCGCACCCCCAAAGTGACGGAGACTAAACCCGCTTCAGCGACCAAGCCGGTCACTGCCACGGCCACCCCAACCGGCTTCACCCCTACACCTGACCGTACACCCACACCCACACGGACGCCTTCCCCCACCCCAACTAAATAATCAAAACAAACTCACCCCGAAATCAAGGTTTCGGGGTGAGTTTGTTTTTAGCGCAAAAGCAAACCGTCCGCACACCAAAAACGGCGCCCATTTGCCTGTCTCGGCATCTTTGGCATCATAAGTTTATATTGGGGGTAAGCATGGTTGCATTTTCCTTTTGCGAATTGGCAGCCAATAGAAGTTTTCACCCATAGTGCCGGAGTAGGGAATCCCACCATTCTCCAGCCTGACCCGGCATGCCATAATTACAAGGCCGGGTCACAACAATCAGGATTCGACCATGCGAAAACTCACCCAGATCATCGTCATTCTCCTACTTTACTATTTAACTGCACGCCTTGGTTTCTTAATGGCCTTACCGCCAGGGAATGTCACCGCCCTGTGGCCTCCCTCCGGGTTGGCACTGGCTGCCATGCTCGTTCTGGGATGGGAATCAAGCATTGGCATCTTCCTTGGCTCCCTATGGGTTAACTTTGAAACACTGAGCGGCGCCAACGCATTGTGGACCTCAGTTGCCATCGCCACTGGCTCAACCATACAGGCCTGGCTTGGAGCGCTGGCTCTAAAACGCTTTATCGGAGCGTTTCCTCCAAAAATCGTACAACAAGTCATCAAAGCCTTCATCCTCACCGCCTTTACCACACTCGTAGCCATGCTGGTCGGTGTGACCAGCCTGTGTATGGCAGGATACGCAACCTGGGATACATACCCGCAATTAGCCCTGACGTGGTGGTCGGGGGATTTTAT
>CAZJMZ010000032.1:0-18238 GCA_964547115.1 uncultured Anaerolinea sp.
CGAGAGTTCCGATAAATTCCGGCCCTGTTGCCTGGCGCCCTGCTCTACAAACGCAAAACGCTTCTTGAATTTGATATTTGTGCCTCGCAAGGCAGACTCAGCATCCACCTTTTTCCAACGCGCCAGGTTGACCAGCACAAAGAACAGGTCCCCGATCTCGGCAGCGAGCTCAAAATCGGTTTCGGCGTGCTTGATCTCCTCGATCTCCTCCCGCACTTTGTCTAGCACACCGTCAATGTTATTCCAGTCAAATCCCACCCGCGCAGCACGGTCCTGATACTCCTGCGCCTGCGAAAGCGCAGGCAGGGAGAGCGGCACGCCGTCCAACAGTCCTTTTTCATGCTGGCCGTTGTCTTTACGTTCCTTTTCCTTTAGCTTTTCCCAATTTGCCAGCACGCCGTCCACACCGTTGAGCTGCACATCGCCAAAAACATGCGGATGGCGCCGCACGATCTTGGCATGAATACCCTGAATGACCTGATTGACATTGAAATGCTGCTCATCGTTGGCGATCTGCGATTGCAGCACCACCTGCAGGAGCATGTCACCAAACTCTTCCCGCATGGCGTCGAAATCGCCCGAATCGATGGCGGCAATGGCCTCGTAGGATTCTTCGAGCAGGTGTTTGCGCAGGGATTCGTGCGTCTGCTCCTTGTCCCACGGGCAACCGTCTGGCGCGCGCAAATGGGCGATGACTTCGGCAAAGGCTTCGAAGGAGGTCCCTTCGCCGAGGGCGGGAACATACAGACTCACCGGCGCGCTGGAACCAACCACCCAATCGCCCAAGGCACCGTCAACCGACCTGCCCACTTCCACCCATCTCACCGCATGTCCCGAGGGGTACGCTGTCAACAGTACCTGCTTCACTTGTTGCGCCAAGGCGGAGGAGTCAATATCCACGATCAAGGCCGGAGCATCAGGCGGGAACGAGGGAACATGCGCGGATGAAAGAGTCCGCGCTTCGAGCAGGGTCAATCTCGGGGGCGGCGCGAGGCGGAGTGCGTCAAAGGTTTGGGCGAGGGAGGCAAAGTCCATACGAATCTCCAGTGGGTATTAAACATAAAACGTAATGCGAACTCGCGTTACGCATTACGTCTATGATTTTAACTTGGAACTTGAAACGTGTAATCTTAACGTTTGGTGTAGGTGGGCGCCTTGCGGGCTTTCTTAAGGCCGGGCTTCTTGCGTTCCTTGATGCGGGCATCGCGGGTGAGCAAGCCGTTCTTGCGGAGCGCAGAGGTCCAATCGGCGTTGATGGACTGGAGCGCACGCGCCAAACCCAGCCGCACGGCTTCGGTTTGACCAGACACGCCGCCACCATTCACCTTGACGGTGATGTCATAGCGCTGGGCGTCCTGCCCGACGGCGGTAAACCCACGGAGGATGTCCTGCAAGTCGCCGGTGCGCGGGAAGTACACGGCGGCTTCTTTTTCGTTCACCTGGAACTTGCCAGAGCCATCCATCACACGCACGCGGGCGGTGCTTTCCTTGCGGCGTCCAACTGCTTCGTAATACTGTGCCATATCTGCTTTCCTCTTTCGTTATTTCAGCGGTTCGGGGTTGTTGGTGCTGTGCGGATGATCCGGACCGGCATAGATCTTCAAACGCTTGAGCAGGGAACGCCCCATGCGGTTGTGCGGCAACATGCCCCAGACAGCCGCGCGCAAAGCGCGATCGGGGTGCTGTTGCAGCTGGTCGCGCAACGAGATGGATTTCAAACCACCCGGATAATTCGAGTGCTGATAATAGATCTTGGTCGTCATTTTGGTGCTGGTCTTGGTGCCGGTCACGGTCACGCGTTCGGCATTGACCACCACCACGTAATCGCCCATTTCCACGCCAGGCGTGAAGGTCGGCTTGTGTTTGCCCAGCAGCACATGCGCAATGCGCGTGGCCAGGCGGCCCAGGTTCTGGCCATTGGCATCCACCAAAACCCATTTGCGGTCGATCTCGCTTGCTTTCGGATAGTACGACTTGTACACTTTCTGTATCTCCGTTTCTCTTCTTCTTTATTCTTTCACTGACTCTTGATATGTGACTTCGACCAGCGTCAAGCCCTGGGCGGGTGCCAGACCGGAGGGAAACAAGCTGCTGGATCTTCCATCAGCTTGTCCGGCTAAAGCAGAGGCGATCACCTCGGCTGCCAGCTTTCCCTGCCCCACCGCCACCTGCAGGAACACCATTCGGCGCACCATACGGTAGAGGAAAGCATCGGCCTGCACTTCGAACTGCCAGGCAGTTTCAGCGGTTTGCATCCACGCTGCCTTCATAATGGTCCGCACGGTCGTGCCTTTGGGAGTGGTCGGGGAACCGAAGGCGGCGAAATCATGCGTACCCATATAATGGCGGGCAGCGGCGGCCAGGCGGTCGCCTTGCACCGCAGGGTGCACCCGCCAGGCAAACCGTTCACGCAGTGGGTCACGGAGCGGCTGGCAGAACAACTGGTAACGATATGTGCGTGAGGTGGCATCAAAGCGCGGATGAAAAACATCTGCGGCGATCTCTACCGACCACACGGCCATATCAGCTGGCAGGGCTGCGTTCAACGCGCGGAGCAGGTTGCTTTCAGGGTGGGACCAATCAAGGTCCGCTGAAGCAACTTGACCCGTGGCATGAACGCCGGTGTCCGTCCGCCCAGACATGACGACTGCGCGTCCGGTCCAGCCCAACGTCCGCAGGGCGTTTTCGAGTTCGCCCTGTACCGTGCGTTTATGGTTCGAAGCCTGTCGCTGGCTTCCGGCAAACCCGGAGCCATCGTAGGCAAGAGTCAATTTGTAACGTGCCATTTTCGTTCATCCAGCAGTTCAACTGTTGGATGATCACTTACGATCTTATTCTTCGACCAGTTCCAAGATCACCATCTCGGCCGAGTCGCCCATGCGGGGGCCAAGCTTCAACACACGGGTGTAGCCGCCGTTGCGGTTGGCATAGCGGGGCGCGATCTCATCGAACAGACGCTTGAGAATCTGGTTATCGCCCAGTTTGGATGCCACCAGACGGCGGGCGTGCACCTTCTCGGCATCGCTCTTTTGGGCCGAGTTGCGCGCGATGGTGATGATGCGCTCCGCCTCACCACGGATCGCGGCGGCTTTGGCGCGCGTGGTGGTGATGCGCTCATGGGTGAAAAATTGTTTGATCAGGTTGCGACGCAAGGCCAGGCGTGCGCCGGTGCTGCGTCCCAGTCTGTATCCAGCTATTTGATGTCGCATTTCAATTACTCCGCAGAATTCGATTCTTGTTTCAGGTAGCCCTTTTCGATCATCTTCTGACGAAGTTCATCGAGGCTCTTTTCGCCAAAGTTGCGAATGGACATGACCGCCGACTCGCCCTTTTCGAGCAGGTCGAGCACGTCGCCCACCGTGGTGATGCCCGTGCGTTTCAGTGAGTTGAAGACCCGTACTGAAAGGTCGAGGGCTTCCACAGGGGTGTCTGCCAGTTCGCTCGAGAGGCGGCTGCCGCTGGTCTCTTTTTCCACGGCGATGGAAAGGGTCTCTTCGCTCACACCAGCAATATAGCGCAGGTGGTCGATGACGATCTTGGCAGCAGTACTAAGCGAGCGTTCCGGCGAAATGGTGCCATCCGTCCAGATCTCGAGGATGAGCTTGTCGTAGTTGGTGCTCTGTCCTACGCGGGCGGAGGTCACTTCCCAATTAACACGCTTGACCGGGCTATAGATGGCATCGATCGGCAGTTCACCGATGGGCATGTGGCCACTGCGCTCATTGGCAGGCGAATAGCCCCGACCGCGTTCGACCGTGAATTCGATGTCAAGCTTGGTCTTGGGGTTGTCGACGGTGAAGAGGTACAACTCGGGGTTGACCACTTCGACCTCGGCAGGTGTAATGATGTCCGCCGCAGTGACGGTCCCTTCACCGCGCACCTCAAGGTGCATGCGGGTGCTGTCAACACCATCCAGTTTAAGGCGCAATTGCTTGACCTGCAAGGTTACCTGAATGACATCCTCGCGCACGCCGGGCACTTCACTGAATTCATGAAGCACATCCGCAATGCGCATGGAAGTCACCGCCGCCCCTTCCAAAGAGGAAAGCAGGACCCGGCGTAATGCATTGCCCAAAGTCACGCCATAACCGCGCTCCAAGGGGCTGATGATAAATTTTCCGTAGTTTCGAGCTTCTGCATCCCGCTCGATCTTCGGCATAACCATGTTTGTGATACCCGTCACGGTTCACCTCTCCCTGTAATTTACAGTAGAAAACCCGACTGGCATGTTCCAGAAATTCCACATGCCAGCCAGGGCATGAACATTAGCGTGAGTAGTACTCAACGATCAACTGTTCGTTCAAGCTGCCGTCAATTTCAGCGCGCTCAGGGAGACGCTGAACAACACCGGAAAGCTCCTTCGTATTACGAGCCAGCCAACCGGGAGTGGTACGGGCATCCGCGAGGTCACCCAATCCCTTAAAGTAGGACAGGCTGCGGGAACCATCACGAACCGAAACAGTATCGCCTTCGCCCAGCAGCATGGAGGGCACATCCGTGCGACGATCGTTCACAGCAAAGTGACCATGAGTCACCATCAGGCGGGCCTGCGCCCGGCTGGATGCGTAACCCAGGCGGAAGACGATGTTATCCAAACGGGACTCGAGAATCTGCAGGAGATTCAAACCGGTCAGGCCGCGCCGCTGATTCGCAACTTCATAGTAGCGGCGGAACTGTCTCTCCAAGACACCATACACACGGCGGGCACGCTGCTTGGCCCGCAGCTGACGGAGATAATCCGACTCGCCTGTGCTGCTGCCGCTTCCACGGCTGCCTGTGCGACCATGCTGGCCGGGGGCAAAACTGCGCTTATCAAAGGCACACTTCGGCGAAAAACAACGCTCACCCTTCAGGTAAAGCTTTTCGCCTTCGCGCCGACAAAGTTTGCAAACTGAACCAATATACTTCGACATAACTCTTACCTCTACTCCAAATTACACGCGGCGCCGTTTCGGCGGGCGGCAACCATTGTGCGGGATCGGGGTGATATCAGCAATGGAGCGGACTTTCAAACCCATCGCCTGCACTGCACGAATCGCATTTTCACGTCCCGGACCAGGTCCTTTGACGAACAATTCAACTTCCTGAATACCCAGCTGCTGGGCGGCTTTGACAGCCTGCTCGGCAGCCAGACGGGCGGCAAACGGCGTGCTCTTGCGTGAGCCCTTGAAGCCCGCAGAACCGGCGCTGCCCCAGGCAACAGTATTGCCTTCCGTATCGGTGACGGTCACAATGGTATTGTTGAACGATGCAAAAATATGCACCTGTCCACTGGAGAGGGCGCGCTTGCCTTTCTTGGCACCCGCACCGCGGCGTGTAGAGCGTACATTTTGAGCCATATAATTTCTCTCCTGCCTTTACTTCTTGGCACCGCGTCGACGACCGCGACCGGCTACTGTTTTCTTGGAACCTTTGCGGGTGCGCGAATTGGTCTTCGTGCGCTGGCCGCGAACAGGCAGATTACGGCGATGGCGCATTCCGCGGTAGGAACCGATCTCAATCAAGCGCTTAATGCTCAACTGGACTTCCCGGCGCAGGTCGCCTTCCACCGTATAGTGCTTGGCAACATATTCGCGAATGGCAGCCACTTCGGCTTCTGACAGGTCCTTGATCCGTGTATCCGGATTGACCTTGGTCTCAGCCAGGATCTGCTTTGCGCGTGTAGGACCCACCCCGTAAAGGTAGGTCAGTCCAACTTCCACCCGCTTATTGCGGGGTAAATCAACACCTTCAATTCTCGCCATAGGTCAACTCATCCCTGTCGCTGTTTGTGCTTTGGATTTTCGCAGATAATAAACACTCTGCCTTTGCGCCTGACAATTCTGCATTTGGCGCAGCGCTTCCGTATCGACGGTGAAACTTTCATGATACAACTTCTCCTTACGAGCTCGCTCAAGACCTGAAATTAGCCAAGAGCTTAATTATATTCACACCTTTATCTTTCGTCCAGATTACACGCAGTATCCACGATTCACGGGACAGTCAGGATAAGAGGATCTCCTTCGGTGACAGCGACTGAATGCTCAAAGTGCGCTGTCAGTGAACCATCCGCAGATACCACGGTCCATTGGTCAGAAAGGACACGTGTCTCAGCCGTACCCACCAGCACCATCGGCTCAATGGCAATGGTCATGCCCGCTTTCAAGGGTACGCCCGTGCCAGCCCGGCCATAATTTGGCACCTGGGGGCCTTCATGCATCTGCCTGCCCACACCATGACCCGTGTATTCACGGGTCAGGTATAAGCCCCGGCTTTCAACATAGTGCTGTATCGCCGCCGAGACATCCCCGGTCCGGTTTCCAGCCCGCATTTTTTCAATGCCAGCCGAGAGGGCGCCCTGGGTGATATCCAGCAAACTTTGGGCCTCGGGGGTGATTTCACCAACACCGGCTGAAAAAGCCGAGTCGGCAACCCACCCGTTCAGGACCGTACCGCAATCCACCGAGACCACATCACCCTGTTTCAACTTACGGCTTTTGCTGGGGATGCCATGCACAAGCTCGTTATTGATACTGACGGTGATGGATGCCGGGAAAGGCGGTCGTCCATAGCCCTTGAACGGCGATATGCATCCGTGTTTCCGTAAGACTTCCTCAGCAGCCGCGTTGAGGTCAGCCGTGGAAACACCTGGTTTTAAAAGTTCTTTGACTGTTGCCAGTACTTTCGCATTAATCCGTCCGGCTTCACGCATTTCTGCGAGGTCAGCCAGGCTTTTGACATGAATTTGCCGCGCCCAACTCATAAGAACTACTTTGGCAGGGCCCGCATAATGGAACGGTTGACTTCGTCAATGGCCTGCATGCCGTCCACTTCAATCAATTTACCACGCTCACGGTAATGAGCGATCAAGGGCGAGGTTTGTTCCAAGTACACCTGAATGCGGCGCATAACAGTCTCGGCCTTGTCATCCTCTCGCTGATACAACTCAGACCCATCTACGTCACACCTGCCAAATTCCCTGGGCGGATTGCTCTTTTCGTTATAGACATGACCGTTCGCCCGACAGGTCCAGCGCTTGCTTAGGCGATCAACGATCACATCATCAGAGCCTGTGATGAAGGGTACCGCATCCACATTACCGCGGAACTCGGCCAGCATGGTTTCCAAGGCGCCTGCCTGAGCGGGTGTACGGGGAAAACCGTCGAGAATGGCGCCTTTTTCGCAATCGGCTCGCTGTAAACGGTCACGGATCATAGCAATTGTGACATCGTCTGGAACCAACTCGCCTTTGCTCATATATGTTTGAGCTAGCTTGCCCAACTCGGTTTGGTTTTTAAGGTTTTCACGGAATAGGTCGCCGGAAGAAATATGCGCCAATCCCATGCTTTCAGAAAGCAACTTTGCCTGCGTGCCTTTTCCTACGCCGGGAGGTCCCAGCAGGACGATGAATGTTGTCATGCACCTCTCTCCTAGCTGATCAGGAGTTTTTCTTGATAGCCATGCAACTTGAGTTCCGCCTCAATATTCATAAAGGTATCACGCACAACACCAACCACAATCAACAAACCCGAAGAGGAAACAAGGAACAAGCCAGCACTGTTCGATGCACCCGGCAGAAATAACTGCAACAAGAACGGCATGATCGCAACCAATCCCAGCAATAATGCGCCAGGCAGGGTAATCCGGCTTTGGATGCGACCAAGATACTTCTGGGTTGCGGGCCCCGGGTGCACGCCAGGAATTTGTGCCCCGGAACGCTTCAAGTTGCTGCCATAATCCTGCTGTTCGAACATCACGGTCGTGTAGAAGTAGGTAAAGGAAACAACCATGATAAAGTACAAGACCCAATAGCCCCAGGAACCGGCACCTGACGGATTAAAGAAACCTTGCACACCAGACGCAAAATCACTGACCGCTTTACTCTCCGAATTCAGGAAAAAGCTTGCCACGATGGCAGGGAACTGAAGGATTGCGCTAGCAAAAATGAGCGGGATCATACCAGACAAGTTCACCAGGAGCGGCAAGGTCGGCTGGGGCATTTTAACAGACTTGCCGCGCTGAATTGCATAAAAGACCTGGCTTTTGTGCGGGTACATGATCGGCACATTGCGTCGTCCCTGCTGTACATAGACCACCGCAAGAATGGTCAGGACAATGATGACCAGCATGGCTGGGATCAAGGTCCAGCGGTTCAGTTCGTCGTTCCAAAGTGCGACCAAGTTACGCGGGATTTGGGAAACGATACCAGCAAAAATGATCAACGAAAGACCCTGACCACGAATCCCATATTCCGAGATCAACTCGCCCAGCCAAATAGCGAACATCGTCCCAGCGGTCATTACCAACAAGGTCGTGACGGATGATAACCACAACTCCGAGGTAAAACCAAATGGGATGACCACCCGGCCAATCTGCTGTTGGATGAGGGCATTGAAAGTATTGATCTGGCCGATGGCAGAAAGCATAGCCATGGGAACAGCCAGATAATAGGTCCACTTTTCCATCCAACGGCGACCTTCGCGCTGGTCTTCCTGCATGCGCTTTTGCAGGGACGGAATAATCGGCACCAGCAACTGCAATATGATCTGTGCGGTAATGTAGGGGTAGACACCCATGGACAGCACAGAAAAATTACGAATGGTGCCGCCGGAAAGCAGGTTCAGGAAGCCCAAAAACCCGCCGTCATTACCGCTGTTAAAGAAGGCATCTAACGCAACGCGGTCAACACCCGGCGCAGGGATGTTAGCGGCAACGCGGAAAATGAGCAGGATGCCCAACGTGAAGAGCAACTTCTTGCGAATATCCAGCGAATACCACAGGTAACGCCAGGCGGATGGTTTCTTGTCAGCCATGTTCTGATTCCTTTTAGGCGATCAGCTCAACCGTGCCGCCCGCGCCTTCGATCTTGGCTTTGGCACTGGCGCTAATGCGGTGGACACGCACCTTCAGGGCCACACTCAATTCGCCGCGACCAAGAATGACGATCGGGTTGCGAGGGTCGCGCAAAAGATGGGCGGAGGTCAGAGTCTCTGGGTTGACTTCGGCCCCGGCTTTGAAAGAGGCGGTCAATTGATCCAGATTAACTTCGTTGTAATCGATCTGAACGAGGGGGGTAAATCCCTGGCCACGCATAAAAGGCAAACGGCGATAAAAAGGCAGATTGCCGCCCTGGCGATAGGCCTTACCGCCCTGGCCGGAACGAGCGCCCTCACCCTTGGTACCACGACCAGCGGTCTTACCCTGCCCCGCCGAAATGCCGCGGCCTACGCGTTTTCGATTCTTTTTGCTGCCCGGATTGGGCACGAGTTCATGTAGTTTCATCTTTCAATCCTACTTTTCGATTTGGACCAGGTGAACGATCTTCTGGATCATCCCACGTACGGCCGGGGTGTCCTTGTGTTCCACGGTCTGATGCAAACGGCGCAACCCCAGCGCCTGCGCAGTGGCGCGCTGATCCTTGGTGTAACCAATGGGGCTACGGACCAGCGTGACACGAATCACTTTCTCGGTGGTCTTAGCCATTCTTCTTTCTCCGTTCCCAGAAGGGCAGCAATTCGCTCACGCTCTTACCGCGGCGGGCCGCTTCTTCCTGGGGTGATTTCAACTGTTCAAGGGCATTGAAGGTCGCCTGCACTACATTGAGTACATTGGCGCTGCCCTGCGACTTGGTGAGAATATCGCGCACGCCAGCCACTTCCAAGACGGCGCGCACACCACCACCAGCGATCACACCCGTACCAGGAGAAGCAGGCTTGAGCATGATGCGGGCACCAGCCACTTTGCCGATCACTTCATGTGGAATGGTGGTACCAGCCAGATTAACATTCTTAAGATTCTTGCGGGCGCGCTCTGAAGCTTTGCGCATCGCATCCGGCACGGCATTGGCCTTGCCAACGCCCATGGAGATCGAACCCTTCCGGTCGCCCACCACCACTGTCACACGGAAGCGGAAGCGGCGGCCGCCTTTAACCACTTTGGCGACACGGGCGATCTCGATCACGCGCTCTTCGAACTGGTCTTGCTCAAAATTTTGTGAGTCTGCTTTTTGGTATTCTGCCATTTCGTTCTCCAGTGCAACTAGAATTGCAAGCCGCCCTCACGAGCGCCATCTGCAAGAGCCTTGATGCGACCACTATACCGGTAACCGCCGCGGTCAAACACTACAGTCTGAACGCCTTTATTCTTGGCACGTTCCGCCACAGCCTGACCAACCAGTTTAGCCTGTTCAGCCTTTTTGAGGCCTTTCATTTTTTCACGCAGGTCGCGGTCCACGGTGGAAGCCGAAGCCAGCGTCTTACCGGCCTGGTCATCGATCACCTGGGCATAAATGCCAGACAAACTGCGAAACACGTTCAAACGCGGGCGCTCTGCCGAACCGGACAGATTCTTACGCACACGGGCATGACGACGAGCCCGCGCAACATCACGAGATTTATTAGCCATGGTTTACTTGGCTCCCTTTCCAGCTTTACCAGCCTTACGGCGGATCTTTTCACCGAGATAACGAATGCCTTTACCGTGATATGGTTCAGGCGGACGCACGCCTCGGATCTCAGCCGCTACCTGCCCAATCGCTTCGCGGTCAAATCCACTCACTTTGATCTGACGAGTCTTCAGATCCACTTCAAAGGCAATTCCGGCGGGCGGCTCAACCTTGATCGGGTGGGAATAACCGACATGCAAAACCAGGGTTTTGCCTTCCATTTCAGCGCGGTAACCGACACCTTCGATCTCAAGCGTATTGGTGAATCCGGTGCTGACACCATGGATCATATTTGCGATCACGGCGCGGGTGGTGCCGTGTAAAGCACGTTCCTCGGCGTTATCCGAGTTGCGGGTGACCACCACCTGCCCATTCTCCAGCGCAATGCCGATCATGGACGAGAAGGTGCGTTTCATTTCACCCTTGGGACCTTTAATATGGACGTTCGAGCCCTGTACATTGACCTGTACACCGCCCGGAACAGCCACGGGTAATCTTCCAATGCGAGACACGTTAACCTCCTGCCTTTCCTACCAAACCTTGCACAGAATCTCGCCGCCAACACCCAACTGCCGGGCGCGGGCACCGGTCATCACACCCTTGGGGGTGGAAAGGATCGCCACACCGATGCCGGAAAGCACCCAGGGAATATCCTGTTTCTTGGTATAGACCCGGCGACCAGGCGAGCTTACACGCTCCACACCTGAAATGACCGGGCGGCGAGCGCGACGTTCGCCAACATATTTGATCTTGAGACGCAACACTTTTTGAATCGATTGCTCGTTCTCAACGATCTCAAAACTTTCAAGATAGCCTTCATCTTTCATGATCTTGGCGATCTCGATCTTCAATTTTGAACTGGGCATTGCCACGAGGGTATGACCAGCCATCACACCGTTGCGGATGCGGGTCAGCATATCCGAGATTGGATCATTAATAGCCATGCGATTACCTCTATCCGTTTACCAGGAAGACTTGACTACGCCGGGGAGTTTGCCCTGCAGCGCCAGTTCGCGGAAGCAAATACGGCACAGGCCAAAACGGCGGATATAACCGCGCGGACGACCACAGCGCACGCAGCGGTTGCGGACCTGGTTCGCATACTCGCGGCGGGATTCACGATATTGCATGCATTTCTTTGCCATAATTTACGCTTCCTTCTTGATAAAGGGCATGCCCAGCAACTTCAACAGCATGCGCGCCTCATCATCATTCTTGGCCGAGGTCACCACGGTGACCTCCATGCCACGCAGTTTGTCGATCTTGTCGTACTCGATCTCCGGAAAGATCAACTGATCATGGAGACCCAGCGTGTAATTACCACGTCCATCGAAAGCATTGGCCGACACACCGCGGAAGTCGCGCACACGCGGCAACGCTGTATTGACCAGGCGGTCAAGGAACGCCCACATGCGATCGCCGCGCAGAGTGACCTTGGCGCCGATCAAGCGGCCTTCGCGCAACTTGAAGTTCGCAATGCTCTTGCGCGCCTTGTTCATCACTGGCTTCTGGCCGGTAATGATCGTCAGGTCAGAAACAGCGGCTTCGAGCGCCTTGGGGTTATCCAGGGCTTCGCCCACACCAATGTTCACAACGACCTTCTCGATCCGCGGCACCTGCATAATGTTTTTGAAATCAAAACCCTTACGCAAAGCCGGAACCACTTCCTTGTTATATAATTCCTGCATTCTATTCATCGAACATCACTCCGCGGCTAATCAATCAGCGCCTTGCAATTTTTACAAACGCGGCGGGCGCCATCCTCATCGCGCTGGACGGAAACCCGGGTGGTTTCATTACACTTCGGGCAGACCAGCATCACGTTCGAAATATCCATCGAACCTTCGAACTGCACGCGGCCCGGATTCATATTACGCCCGGTCTGCGTCTGGACCTGCTTTTCATGTTTGGTACGGATGTTGGCACCCTGTACCACCACGCGGCGACTGGTCAGTAATACATTAATGACCTGCCCGCGTTTGCCTTTATCTTGTTCACGACCGCTGATGATCTCAACGGTATCGCCTTTCCGAATTTTGACCTTCATAACACCTACTCCTACAGCACTTCCGGCGCAAGCGAGACGATCTTCATGAAACCTTTTTCACGAAGCTCCCTTGCAACGGGTCCAAAAATGCGGGTGCCCTTGGGGTTTACGCCGTCCGCGTCCAAAATGACGGCGGCGTTATCATCGAACCGGATGTACGAACCGTCTTCACGGCGCCATTCCTTGGAACAACGCACGATCACGGCGCGCACCTTTTCGCTTTTCTTTACCCCGCCCTGCGGCGCTGCGGACTTGACCGAAGCCACGACCACATCACCAATGCCGCCATACTTGCGGGTGGAACCACCCAACACATGAATGACTAGCAATTCACGGGCGCCGGAATTATCCGCAACCTTCAAACGAGACTCGTGTTGGATCATGGCCTAGCCCTCCACCTTCAAGTCTGCCACACCGGTATCCGCGGTGCGAATCTCGCGCTTGACCACACTTTCGACCACCCAGCGCTTATCGCGCGAGAGCGGACGGGATTCAACGATCTGCACCTCATCGCCGATTTGGCAACCGATCTCATCGTGGGCCTTCACACGCTTGCTGGTGTGCACGACCTTGCGGTACAGCGGGTGGCGGAACACACGCGTGATCTCCACCACCACGGTCTTGGTCATTTTATTGCTGGTGACCACACCAATAATGCGACGACGATTGTTCATGCTTCACCTTTTCCGACTTCAGCGACTTTCTGCTCACGCAGGATGGTCTGCATCCGGGCGATCTCACGCCGCAAAACTCGCAGACGGCTGCTGTCACTCAACTGACCTGTGACTTGCTGAAAGCGCAACTTCATGATCTCTTCCTGGGCATCAGTAAGCTTGGTCTCGATTTCGCCCGGCTTCATATTCCTGATTTCACTGGGTTTCACCGACTTCATGCCTGCTCTCCTGCATCATGCCGCGCAACAACCTTGGTCTTGATCGAAAACTTGTATTGCGCATTCTTCAACGCTTGCACCGCGGTGGCCTCGTCCAAGCCGCCCACCTCGAACATGATTCGGCCGGGCTTGACCACTGCCACATAGTACTCAACATTACCCTTACCGGAACCCATGCGGGTTTCCGGCGGTTTATGCGTGAACGGCTTGGCGGGGAAAATACGAATCCACACCTTACCGCGACGCTTCATCTCACGCACAATGGTCCGGCGCGCGGCCTCGATCTGACGGGCGGTCACCCAACCGGGCTCCAGGGCCTGCAAACCGAACTCACCGAAACTCACTTCAGCGCCACGCAGAGCCTTCCCTCTCATACGACCGCGCATCTGCTTGCGCCATTTGACACGTTTAGGCATCAACATAATTCATACCTCTCATTCAGACAACCAACGCCCGTGGCTATTCGCTCACGTAGACGCCTTCGGTCGCCTCCGCTTTTTCTTCCACATCCGGGGCGACCTCGCCCTTGTAGATCCATACTTTCACGCCAAGCTGACCGTAGGTGGTGGTGGCTTCCGCCAAGGCGAAATCCACGTTTGCGCGCAGCGTTTGCAGGGGCACGCGGCCTTCACGCAGCCAGACATCGCGTGACATTTCAGCGCCACCAAGGCGGCCACCCACCATGATCTTGATGCCTTCCGCGCCTTGCTTCATCGCCTGCTGGATGGCGCGCTTCATGGCGCGCCGGTAGGCTATGCGGCGCTCGAGTTGGTCGGCTACGTTCTGAGCGACCAACATCGCATCGGTATCAGGCGAAGCAATCTCTTTGATATCGAGATCGACCTTCTTGCCAACCAGCGCCTCGAGGCCAACGCGAATCTTCTTGACGCCCTCGCCCTTGCGGCCAATCAGGATACCGGGTTTGGCGGTAAAGATGGAAACCCGCACCTTGCCCGGGTAGCGTTCCACTTCCACACGCGAAATGCCTGCTTTTCTGTTCTTGATGGTATCCGGCAATTCGCTGCGCAGTTTGCGAACTTCAGCATTCTTTGCGGCTCCGCCTTTGGATGCAATTCCCATTAGCAGACTGCGGATGGCAAAATCCTGGTGCAGTTGCTGGCGATATTGCGAACCTTCGGCGAACCAGCGGCCTTGCCAACCCTGATTGATGCCAAGCCGCATTCCAATCGGATGAACTTTACGACCCATGATTTCTCCTTATCCCGGTTACGCCCCGCGCTCGCGCAAGACGACAGTGACATGTGAATGGCGGCGCAGGATCGGCTTGAAGCGACCACGTGCGCCGAAGCGGCGCCATTTGCGAGTGGTGGCCTCATTGGCAAAGATCTGGGCCACATACAGGTCATCACGACTGACACCAAAATTTTCCTCGGCATTGGCGACAGCCGAGGCCAGCAATTTGCGAACCGGCAAGGCAGCAGCCTTGTTTACGAAACGCAGCGCTTCCAAGGCATCGTTGGCATTCTTGCCGCGGACGAGGTCAACGACCAGGCGCACTTTCTGGGCTGACATGGGGAGAGAGCGCAAGTGCGCTTGAATGTCATTCATTTCCAATATCTCCTTCAGCCTTAGGCGGCCTTCTCACCGACGGTATGACCGCGGAAAGTGCGTGTCGGGGCGAATTCGCCCAATCGGTGGCCGACCATGTTCTCGGTAATATAGATCGGGACATGACGACGTCCATCGTGTACAGCAATGGTGTGTCCAACCATCTGGGGGAAGATCACACTGGCGCGGCTCCAAGTCCGCAAGACCTTCTTCTCACCTTTCTGGTTCATTGCTTCAACTCTTTTCAACAATTTGGGTTCTACGAAAGGACCCTTTTTCAATGATCGTGACATAGCGTACCTCTACTCTTAGCGGCTCTTCTTGCTGCGGCGGCGAACAATGTATTGATCGGTCTTCTTGTTGCGGCGGGTCTTATAGCCCAAGGTGGGTTTACCCCACGGGCTCTTCGGACCAGCCAAACCGATCGGCTGACGGCCTTCACCACCGCCATGTGGATGGTCGCGCGGGGTCATCGCGGAACCGCGGACGGTCGGACGAATGCCCTTGTGGCGTTTGCGACCAGCCTTGCCCAGCTTGACATTGCCATGATCCAGGTTACCGATCTGGCCAATAGTCGCATAACAGGTCTGGCGCACAAGGCGCACTTCACCGGAGGGCATGCGAATCTGGGCAAAGTCGCCTTCTTTGGCGAGTAACTGCGCGGCGCCACCAGCTGAGCGGACCATCTGCCCGCCGCGCCCTTCCTTGACCTCAATATTATGAATGAGGGTACCAACCGGGATATTGGAAATGGGTAACGAGTTGCCGGATCGAATATCGGCTCCGGCTCCTGACATGACAGTATCGCCGACCTTGAGATCGACCGGGGCGACAATATAGCGCTTCTCACCATCAACGTAAAAGAGCAAAGCCAAGCGGGCTGTGCGGTTTGGGTCGTACTCGATCGCAGCGACCTTGGCCGGAATGCCATGTTTCTCGCGCTTGAAATCAACCACCCGGATGAAGCGGCGATGTCCGCCGCCACGATGCCGAACAGTAACACGGCCGTATGCATTGCGACCGCCGCTCTTGCGCAAAGGTACCAGCAGGGAGCGTTCGGGGGTCGACTTTGTGATTTCGTCAAAGGTATACCCGGTCATCCCGCGAGTGCCAGGGGTGACGGGTTTGTACTTTTTAACTGCCATTACTGCACCCCTTCAAAGATCGGAAGAGTTTGGCCTTCTGCCAGGGTAATGATCGCCTTTTTGTAGGCATTCTTGCGAATGAGCAGGCGGCGGCTGCGCAGTCTGCGTCCGCGCTTGGCAGAAGTGTTGATAATATTCACGCGCACCACTTTGACATCGTAGATCGTTTCGATCGCATCCTTGACCTGGGTGCGAGTAGCCTCATCGGCAACGATGAACGAATACTGACTGGTTTTCGCGGATTGCGCGCTGGACTTTTCAGTGACCAGCGGGCGGCGAAGAATTTCATAGATCGTTTTCATGGTCTCAATCCTATCCGAGGGTTGTCGCCAGGGTGTCCAGGGCCTTGACCGGGAGGACTAGTTTGTCATAGGTGAAGAGGTCACGGATATTGAGATATCCTGCCAGCAACACCTTGGCATCATCCAGGTTCTCAGCTGAACGCATTACCGATTCGTATGCCTGATCTTTTTCAGGCAGAACCAGCAACGCCGATGACTTGCCAACCAGCGCGCCCAACGCCTTGGCCATGACGCGTGTCTTGGATTCTTCCAACTGCAGGTCTTCCACGACAATCACGCCCGCTTCAGCCGCCTTGGCGGACAAGGCTGAACGCAGAGCAGCCTGACGCATCTTTTTGGGCATGCGTTGTTCATAACTACGAGGATGCGGTGTGTGAATACGACCACCACCGACCCATTGGGCGGCACGGCGTGAGCCCTGACGGGCGCGACCAGTGCCTTTTTGCTTGAAGGGTTTGGCGCCACCACCGGCAACTTCGCTACGCACCTTGGTCTCATGAGTACCCAAGCGGGCATTAGCCATCTGGCGCACATACGCCTGGTGCATCAAATCAACATTAATGGGGGCTTCAAAGACAGCCGAGGGGAGTTCCACCTCGCGCAGTTTTTTGCCTTCCAAATTGAACACATCTACTTTCATGTTAATTTACTCCGTTTTCCTAGACGCCTACTGCTTGCGGGCTTCCTGAATCAGGACCAGGCTGCCTTTACCGCCCGGCACCGCGCCATGTACACCGAGTAAATTCCGCTCAGCATCCACCATCACAATCTTCAACGCCTGGGATGTCACACGATCACTGCCCATATGACCAGCGCCGCGGGAGCCCTTGAACACCCGACCTGGCGTGGTACCCGACGAACGGGAACCGGGAGCGCGATGGCGGTCAGACTGACCGTGGGTCTTTTTGCCACCATTGAAGTGGTAGCGCTTGACACCACCGGCAAAGCCCTTACCTTTGCTGGTGCCGATGACATCCACCCGCTCGCCGACAGCAAAAGTCTCCACAGTGACCTTATCGCCCACTGTGGCGGCTTCCTTCGAACGGAACTCGCGAATGAATTTCAGGGGAGCCAGATTATTGGCGGTTAAGTGCCCCAACTCACCCGCTGGCAATTTCTTCGGATGCACTTCGCCAAACCCAAGCTGGATCGCCGCATAGCCTTCTTTTTCAGGCGTGCGAACCTGGGTAACGTAACATGGCCCAGCTTCGATGATCGTCACAGGACGCGCGACGCCTTGCTCATCGAAGATCTGGGTCATGCCGATCTTCTTTCCAATAAGCCCTTTCAACATCTCTATTTTCTCCTTCAATTAATTTTGCGAGACTGTCAACCGGGGCTTCGGTTGCATCATCTCCAGGCAGCGCAGTCAAACGATCTCGCGGAATGCTTTTATTTGTTGATCCCGCACAAGAATACGTTCTTGCGCTGTCGAAATTCGAGAGTAGAGATAATTCCTGCCGTCTCTACTCTCGATAAACGACGAACTATATTTTGATCTCGATATCCACGCCCGCAGGCAGGTTCAAACGCATCAGCATATCAATGGTCTTTGAGTCCGGGTCCAACACATCAATCAAGCGATTGTGAGTGCGGATCTCAAAATGCTCATGCGAGTCCTTATCTATGAATGTCGAGCGCCGTATTGTAAACCGTTCGGTCTTGGTTGGCAAGGGTACTGGACCAACCACATGTGCGCCGCTACGTTCGGCAGTTTCGACAATACGTTTGGCGGACTGATCAAGCACGCGATGATCGTACGCCTTCAGGCGGATGCGGATCTTTTGTTTCGTCATGCTTGCACCTATTCAATGATTTTGGTAACGACACCCGCGCCGACGGTGAGACCGCCTTCGCGAA
>CAZJMZ010000033.1:0-13839 GCA_964547115.1 uncultured Anaerolinea sp.
TCCCATACCTCCAGCGCGGGCTTGGGAGAGCCATCGAAGTTGCGCAGTCCGATGTGGGCGAAGTTGCCGAGGGCGGCGGCATCTTCGGGTTTGCGGCCTTGTTTCTGCATCATTTCAGCATACGAGTCGATGTTGAAGTCGTCGAGCAGGGTATTGACCCAGAAGGTCAGGCGCGGCCCAATTTGTGTGTGCACGGCGTTGAGGTAGGCGGCCTGCCCCTCGGCGGAGCCTTGAACGGAGTCAAAGGCCTGGGCTGAGAATCCGCCCTCCGCGATGGCGAGCGGCTTCGAGGTCCGCGTGAGAAGCGGGGTGTAATAGTCGGCGGGGATGGGTGTTTCAGTCCCAAAGACAAAGTACGGATAGGTTGAGATGGCCCACAGGTCCAGGTTGGGCTCAAAGGCTTCGATCTGTTCCCAGTTGGGGTTCAGCTTTTGACGATTACCCTCTTCGGGCTGCGGAAACATGTTGTTGAGGTCGTCCCACTGAAACGTGACGAAGACCTGCGTGGCGGGCGCTTCCGCTTTGACGAGCGCGTAGATCTCGTTGTACAGACTGATGAAGTTCTGGGCGTCCGCGGGGTGGGCATCCATATAGGTGTTGATCTCAGAGGCCAGGCCAAGATAGCGCGGTTGGAATGACCGCACGACCCATAACGCATAGTTGCGATAGGCGGCGCGCACGGCGGGGTTCGCGAAATTGGCTTCCCAGCCGGCAGGCAGGTCTGCGAACTCGCGGCGGTTCAGCCCGTTGAGGGCATCGAGCACAAAGACGGTCTCGAGTTGGTTTTGACGCGCCAGGATGACCTGATTGGTGATATCAGTACGGGGTTGTGATTCGCCATCCACCGCTTGTGCGAAATCCTCCCATGGACAGTTTTGCTGGATCAAGACAAAGTCACCGTGATGCGCGATATCCTTGTAGAGTTGAAAGACGCTTTCGATGGACACTTCGGGCGGTGAGGGGTAAAAGCCGTAGGCCGTGTGCCCGGAATCGAAAGGTGATGATGCGAGTGCGGGTGGCGGGGTGGGGGCCTGGCTGTTGCAGGCCAAAGCTGCCAATGCCAACAGACCGACGAGACTCAGAAAGTGTTTCATGGTATGGATACAGGCTTGCCCCCCTGAAAGTTGCAGCTTATCGACTCGCAGGCCGCATCCGTTCCACGAGCAGGGACGCGGCGATCATCCCCAAACCGATGCCTGCCACGATGAACCCGGCCACGAATACCGGCCTGAGCAGTTGCCCGGTCGCCGCGCTGAAGGTCTCCTGGAATGCAGAGATGAGCACGGCGGGGAGCAGACCCGCGCCCTGGGCTTGTAGGAACTTTCCAGCCAGCCAGCCCAGCATCGGCGCCCCGAACAGCCCGAGCGCAAAATTCCCCAGCCCCATCAACAGGAACGGATAGCCCCACCAGCGCAGCCAATCCATGAGCGAGCGCACGGCAAAGGCCGTGAGCGCAAACAGGAAGAAGACCGGGAAGAACGGCGTGACCTTCATCACCCCGCGGACCTGTTTCAGCCGGGCGCGCGGGTCATTGGCCGGGTCGAAGGAGGCGGCGGAGAGCAAGGTCACTTCATTGGGGATGGCCTGACTCGCGGCTTGCAGTTGCGCTTCGATGAGCGGCATGAAGATGTTGAACATATCCTCAGGAGGATTGCAGAGGGTAATGCTCCCAACGAAGAAACCCAACCCGATCTCGAGCAGTTGTTGCCCGGTGCAATCAGGCTGGGCCTGCAGGATCTGTTTGGCCACTTCCACGCCGCCGGGGCCGGTAAGGTTGGCTTTCAGCGGTGCCAGCGAAAGCGCGACTGCCTCCGCTTCGCCGTTGAGGAAGGCAAACGATGAATTGAGCGCCGAGTCGGTGATGGTTTGAATATCCTGCGGCCCCAGCAGGGAGGTGACGATGTTCTGCCAATCGGTGGGAGTGAGCAATTGCAGGTACGGGTCGGCTTGCGGGCTGGCGCTGTTGGCGTTATAGAGCGCCTCAGCCAGAATGCCGGGCATGCGCGTATAGAGGTCGCTGCGGGTAAAGGCTTGCTGATACGAAGCCGGGTCAAAGACCGTGCGTTCAAGGCTGAACGCGGGCACAGCCAGCCAGCCGCTGATAATGAATAACAGCGCGAACAACGAGGCCAACACTCTGCGGAATTTATCCATGTTTATTGTGCGGGCGGGTTGACGAGGTCGATGTAATCTTCGGTCACCACTTCGCCATCAGAAGCGCCCAACAAAGCCAGCAATTCATTGAGCATGTGCGATTTATTGTCCGCATCCTTACGGCTCCACGTGCGCGATTTGACCTCCAGGAAGTAGCCCAGCCCCGGCGTGGTGACGTTATCCAGGTTCACATAAAACTCGGTGTCCTTATATTTGATGAACCAACGCAGGCGGTCTTTCTCGATGGTCACTTCGGTGAGAGGTTTGAAGTATTCGCGATAGAAGCGTAACGAATTGGTGGCTGGCGCCAGGTAGCGGCTGCGCGAGAGCAACACCTCATGTTCGTATTTGCCCTCCCGCTTCTGCCCGATCAACGTCAGGCGCGCGCGGGTCTTGGTGGGACCGCTCTTGGGGTTATCCAAAAAGTCATCTTCGCGGTAGCGCAGGCGTCCCTGTGATTCGTCATCGAAAAAGAAATAGACATCATGTTGACGATAGTGCCGCTCGTAGAGGATATCGATGTCGTTGCGCATCAAGGCCTGGACGATGGGGTCTGGTTCCGTTATTTTGACCTTGACCTGCACCTCGAACGACTCTTCCTCACTCGAGCCGCCCAGCGCGATCAACTTCGAAAGCACTGACTGCTCGCGTTCGATCAGGAAGGCGTCGATCTTTTTGGCGTAGTCTGCGGCATGGGCCAGCAATTCCTGTTCGTTGAGGGTCAGTAATTGACGGTCACGCATCACCCAGCGTCCATTGATCATCACGTCGCTCACATCGGTGGCCTTGCCCGCATAGACGATCTGGGCATAGGCGTTATCGGCCGAGCGGCGGAAGGAAGGTGAGTTGTGTACGGGGCTGAGGTCCACCAGGATCAGGTCGGCGCGGCGGCCCGGGGTCAGCGAGCCGGTCAAATGTCCGATATGAAGCGCCTGCGCGCCAAGGCGCGTCCCCATCAACAGGGCCTGGGAAGCGGGCAGGGAAGTCGGGTCGTTGGTTACGGCTTTGGCTACAAAAGCGGCGAGGCGCACTTCCTCGAACATGTCGAGGTCATTGTTCGAGGCGGGGCCATCGGTGCCAATGCCCACGTTGAGTCCGGTTTCGAGCATTTTGGCCACCGGGGCAAAACCCGAAGCCAGTTTGAGATTGGAGGAAGGATTGTGTGACACACCCGCCCCGGCATGATAGAGCGTACGGATCTCACCCGCGTCGATGTGGACGCAGTGCGCGGCGATGACCTTGGCTTCGAGCAAGCCCTGCTTTTTGACGTAGGGTACCACCGGCATGCCGTTCTCGTTGCGCATGTTTTCCACTTCAAAGAAGGTTTCGGCCAGGTGGGTGTGCAGTGGGACGTCAAATTCCCTGGCCAGTTCGGCGGTCTCGCGCAGGATCTGCGGCGTGGTGGTGTAGGGCGCGTGTGGTGCAATGGTGGGAATGATGAGCGGGTGCCCCAGCCATTTCTTGATATATTCACGGGCCTGTTCCATCGCGTCTTCATAGGAGGTGGCATCAGGCGTGGGGAACTTGAGAATGGATTGGCCGCACAAGCCGCGCATCCCGGCGCGGGCGGTGGCGGTGGCCACGTCGTCTTCGTAGAAGTACATGTCGTTGAAGGTGGTCACGCCACTCTTGATGAGTTCGGCACAGGCGATGGAAGTGCCCAATTGAATGAACTCGGGCGAAGCGAATTGGCGTTCCACGGGCCACATGTAGCCCTGCAGCCATACATCCAGGCGCAGGTCATCGGCGATGCCGCGCAACAGGGTCATGGGCACATGGGTATGTGCATTGACCAGCCCCGGCATGAGAATGCGTCCTTTGCAATCGACGGTCTCTTTGGCGGTGAACTGCTTTTTGAGTTCGTCCTCCGGTCCCACGGCGACGATGCTATCGCCGATCACGGCCAGCGCGCCGGGGATGTACTGGTTCAGTTTGTCATCCATGGTAAGGATATGGGCATTGAGGAAGAGGGTATCGGCTTGGGTCATGGGACTCTCTTTTCGGGCTGGGTTTATGGGATGAAGTTCAACAGGGCTTGCACAGCTTTGAGGTTCTGGTCGAAATCGGTGTCGATATGATTGGTCAATTCCATGTCCACGGCGGCCAGCACACCGTTTTCCACGGCCCAATCGGCGAGCGTGCCGGTGTATTCACAGCCGGTATCGATGGGAGGGTAGGGATATTTGGTTACAAACGCCAGGGTGCTGGCAAGGCGCTTTGAGTCTTCCTGCCAGGGCACGCCGCCGGGGAAGACGCCCAGCGCCGCGCTATGGTAGCTGATGAGGGCCTGGATCTTATGCTGGGCGATGAAGTTCATCACGGCCCGCGTCTCCGGCTCCGAGCCGCCGTACGCGCCGCCAGTGGTGGGACGATACACCCAGCACCCGTTGCGATCCCAATCAGGCGCCCAGTTTTCGGTGGGGAAGTTGCGGTTCAGGTCCACGCCGTTGTTGTTCACACGGCCGTCCACACCATGGGCGCGGGCTTCACCATCCGGGTTCATATTGCGGATGATATATAACGTCACGTCGGTCGGAATGATCTCGGGGTTGGTATTGAGGTGTGCGATCAATTGATTCGCCAACTCGATGGTGTTGACCTCCGAGCCCCCGTGGATGCCCGCCACCACCAGATATTCCCGTGCACCTTCGCCGAAGGTATACACTTCGATCGGTCGGCCTGCCGCTGAAAACCCGGCCAGCCCGGGGATCTGTCCGTTGGCAAGTACGAACGGGGTGGATGTTTCAAAGACCGGCGGGGTGTAGTAGGGGTTGGGTGTGAGCGTGGGCAAGAAGAAACTGGTGGGCGCGCCGGGCAGCCCGGGTGCAGGGGTGGCCGTATCGGCTGAAGCGGCGTTGACCGCCAGCATCGATTGCCGGTTCAAATAGAAGAGCCCCGCTCCCAGCAGGCACAACACGATCGCCGCATTCAGCCCCCAGATCACATAGACCCAATTTGGCGTGGCTTGTCGGCGATTGCGCGACATGTCAGTCGGCCTCCGTGGCGCGGCGGCGCAACCAATCAAGCGCCAGATTCACGGCCCAGCGCGGCACACTACGCGGCGGCCCGCCATAGGTGATGTGATGGGTCTTTTCACCACGCGGTGTGATGAGTGCAAAGTCGGCAGTGCGTTCGTCGACGTTGGCTACGATGCCGAGCGCGGCATCTGCGTTCGATTCGGCTCGGGCGGCGCGCAAGGTGGATAGTAATGAAGCAGGATCGAGGTCCGGATGTGAAGCGGTGCGCGGGACTTTGCGAGCCAGCAGCCCGCCCAATCCGGATTCCAGACCGATCAGACTCCATCCCCGGCCTGCCACTGCGTTAAGGGCCGCATCTTCCAGTGTATCCTCATCCGCTCCGAAGACCACATCCCCGAGCCGTGCGCGCACATCGGCTTCGATCTGCGCGATCATGGCGTCCGCTGCGGCTTCATTGGCGGCCTTGGCCGCAATGCGAATATCGACCACGCCGGTATGGGCAGCCAGCCCCACGGTGGGATTGCTGAGCGTTTCAAGGTCGGCGATCTTTTCATCGATCATGCCTTCGCCGAGGCCCGCGCAGTGCAGTACGCGGATCTTGATGATCTCGTTGAGTGCAAAGCGCTTCTGCAGGTACGGCACGATGGATTCGTGCAGGATGTATTCCATTTCGTTGGGCACGCCGGGCAATGAGATGACGGCGTTACGTTCGGTCTCGACGATGAAGCAGGGCGCGGTGCCGACGGGGTTGCGAACGCCCAAGGCACCTTGCGGCACATACGCCTGCCGCCTTTGGTTTTCGGATGGTTTGCGGCCGTACCGTGAGATGACCTCGACGACCTGTTCCCACAACTCTTCGCGGAATTCGGTCTGGACGCCCGCGGCTTTGGCCACGGCTTCGCGGGTGGGGTCGTCCACGGTGGGGCCGAGGCCGCCCGTGGTGATGACGATCTCGGCGCGCTGCATCGAGTTGTGGATGGCGCTGGCGATGCGGTCCACGTTATCGCCGATGGTGATGGTGCGATACAAGTCCACGCCCATGCCGCGCAGTACACGGGCAATATAGCGGGTGTTGGTGTCGACGATCTCGCCGAGCAGGATCTCTGTTCCGATGGTGATGATTTCAGCTGATGGCATGGTTTATGTTGGGCAGGGGCGAAGCATGCTTCGCCCCTGCGATTAATTAAAAATTGACTTCGGTGCCAAGCCTGAGCAGGCTGGCGTTCTTGAGCGCGAGTTGCGCGGCGGCGGCATCTTGCACGGCGTTGCCGACCGATTTGAAAAAGGTGATCTCTGTCTCTGATTGGCGGCCGGTCTTTTTGCCCGAAACGATCTCGCCCAGTTCGGCATGGATGTTGGCTTCGGTGATCGCCCCAGCCTGCAGGGCTTTGACAAGATCCCCGGCTTCGTCCATGACCGTAGCGCGCGAGTCGACAACGATGCGGGCCCGGGCGACGGTCTCGATGGGTATCTCTTGCATCTCTGGGGTGTAGGCCCCAATGGCGGAGATGTGTGTGCCGGGTTTGACGTGCCGGTCTTCGAAGACGGCAGTGTTGGATGTGGTGGCGGTGCAGATGATGTCGGCATTTTCCACGGCTTCCTGCGCAGAGCGGGCGGCGCGCAGATCAGTGGTGATGCCACGCACGCCTGCCATTTCGCGGGCAAAAGCTTCAGCCTTGGCAAAGTCTGCATCGAAAATGTAGGCGGTCGTGATGGCGCGGGCGGCACAGGCCGCTTCGAGCTGGGTGCGGCCCTGGGCGCCAGCGCCGAAGATGGCAACGGTTTTGGCATCGGGACGGGCGAGCAGGCGGATGGCCGCTCCGCTCCCGGCGCCGGTGCGGATGGCGGTAAGGGCGCTGCCTTCGAGCAGGGCCATGGCGCGGCCGGTATCGGGCTCAAGCACGAGGACGGCCGCTTGAATGTAGGCCAGTCCCCGGGCGGGGTTGCCGGGGAAAAGCGAGACGATCTTCACCGCCAGCGCTTCATTCGCGCCCGAGGTGAAGGCTGGCATGAAAAGGCTGACAGCGTCATGGCCGGGGATGGGTAGATGCGTCCGGAGCGGCACAACAGCCGTCCCGTTGGAAAGAGAGGCGTAGGCGTCCTGCATGGCAGCAATGGTCTGATCCATGGGCAGGGCCTGGCGGACTTCCTGGGCGTTGAGAATGAGCATGGTTTCTCGCTTTCAGGTATGAAAAAGCGCAGAGACACGAAAGCATCTCTGCGCTTGATCGTCTCAGGGAGATTTTACTCCATACCGAGATAGGCTTTTTGCACGTTCGGGTCGTTCTTGAGGGCTTCAGCGGAATCGGTGAGGATGATCTCGCCGGTCTGGAGCACATATCCACGGTGAGCGATGGAGAGCGCCATGAGGGCGTTCTGCTCGACGAGCAGGATGGTGACGCCTTCCTTGTTGATCTGTTGGATGGTGTCGAAGATGAGTTCCACCAATACCGGTGCCAGACCCATTGAGGGCTCGTCCATCAGGAGCAGACGGGGCTGGGCCATCAGTGCGCGGCCTGTGGCCAGCATCTGTTGTTCACCACCTGAGAGGGTGCCAGCCAGTTGAGCCCGGCGTTCTTTGAGGCGGGGGAAAAGATTGAAGATACGTTCAATGTTGCGGGCGATCTCGGCTTTGTCATCGCGGCTGTAGGCGCCCATTTCGAGATTTTCTGTAACGCTCATGCGGGCGAACACACCGCGTCCCTCGGGGACCATGGAGACGCCTTTGTAGACGATCTCATGAGCCGGGAACTTAAGCAGGTCGGTGTTTTGGTAGGTGATCGCGCCTTCACGCGGTTTGAGCAGACCAGCAATGGTGCGCAAGGTGGTGGTCTTGCCGGCGCCATTACCGCCGATCAGGGTGACGATCTCGCCTTCTTCAATATGCAGGTTGATGCCTTTGAGGGCATGGATGTTGCCGTAAAACGTATGGACGTTATCGAGTTTAAGCATGGACATGGTGGCTTACCCTGCCTTCTTTTGGATGCGTTCCTGCGCGCCTTCCATGCCGTGAGTGGCGGCACCGCGACCGAGGTAGGCTTCGATCACGCGCGGGTTCGATTGGATCTGGGCAGGCGTGCCTTCGGCGATCTTTTCACCGTAATCGAGCACGGTGATGTATTCAGAAATACCCATCACCACGCGCATGTGATGTTCGATCAGCAAAATGGTGATGCCCAGTTCGTCGCGCAGACGACGGATGAAGACAGTGAGGTCTTCGCTTTCGCGGGGATTCATACCGGCGGACGGTTCATCGAGCAGAAGCAGTTTGGGTTTGGTGGCCAGGGCACGGGCGATCTCGAGGCGGCGTTGGGCGCCGTAAGGCAGGTTGCGGGCGAGCAGGTCGCCTTTGCCTTTCAGGTCCACGAAATCGAGCAGGCGTTGGGCCTCTGCCAGGGCCATGCGCTCCTCTTCCTGTTGACGCCTGGACTTGAGCACCGCGCTCAACCAGGAGCTATGCAAAAAGACATGCTGGCCGACAAGAATGTTCTCGAGGGCAGTCATATCGGCGAACAAGCGGATATTCTGATAGGTGCGCGAGACGCCCAGCTTGGTGATCTGGTCAGGGCGCATACGCTGAATCGGAGTGCCTTCGAAGGCGATCTCGCCCTCATCTGCCCTGCCAAATCCGGTGATGCAGTTGAAGAAAGTGGTCTTGCCGGCACCGTTGGGACCGATGATACTGACAATGGATTTTTCAGGGATGTGGAAGTCCACATTGTTGACGGCCACGAGGCCGCCGAAGCGTTTGGTTACTTTGGTTGCTGTAAGAATATTTGCCATGGCCGCCTCATTCAACCTTCACGGTCAAGTTGTCACTATGATGGAGTTCGCGCTTGGCTGCCTGTGATGGCCACAACCCTTCGGGGCGTAACTGCATCATGATGATCAGGACGACGCCGTAGATCAAGTAGCGGTATTCAGACACTTCGCGCAGCAGTTCGGGCAGCCCGATCAGGGCAATGGCGCCGACGATCACGCCGGGGATCGATCCCATGCCGCCCACAATGATGAGGGCTACCACGTTGATGGAGACGATCAATTGCATACTGGTGGCAAAGATGGAGCCGATCAAAACGGTAAAGATCGCACCACCCAAACCGGCAAAAGCCGCACCGAGCATGTAGGCCAGCAGCTTGGTTTGCACCAAATTGACACCCAGCGCTTCGGCCACATCTTCGTCTTCACGAATAGCCATCCAGGCGCGCCCAAGACGGGATTCGCGCAGGCGGGTGGCAACGAAGGCGATCAGCAGGGCGGCAACAACGGCCAAGTAGTAAATATCCTGTGGTCGGCCCAGTTCGATGCCGTTACAGATGCGGGGTGTGTCTACGGTGAGGAAGGCTTCGAGTGTGCCAATACAGGGTTTTTGGATACCGATCACGCCTTGTGGGCCGCCGAAGAATGGAGAGAGAAAATCTGACCCGGCGAAGAGGCGGATGATCTCGCCGAAGCCCATGGTAGCAATGGCGAGGTAGTCGCCGCGCACGCCCAGGACGGGCAGGCCAAGGAAAGCGCCAAACATCATCGCGACGAGGACGGCGATCGGAACTGCGACCCAAAAGGGGATGTGTTGCAAGCCAAAGGGGCCATAGGAGGTGAGCAGGCCCACCGTGTAGGCGCCGACGGCATAGAACGCCACGAAGCCAAGATCCAACAGGCCGGCAAAACCGAGGGTGATGTTAAGTCCCAGGCCCATGAGGATATAGAGACTGATGATAACGATCACCTGGGCAATGAAGGGGCCGGAGATCTGCGGCAGGCCGAGGGCCACCACCGCGAGTACGATCAAAGCGGTAAGCCGTAGGTTGCTCTGATTTTTCTTGGGAAGAGCGTTGAAGCGATCCTTATATCCCTGTCCCTTACGGGTCCAGAAGACATTGAAGCCAGTTACCACAGCGAAGAAGAAAATGGCACCTACAATGGTCAACCCGGATTGGCTAAACAAACTCTTGGCAATGAACGAAAGCAAGCCGCCGAGGTTGATCATGGCAACGCGGAAAATGCCCGCAAAGAGCGCCATAAAGACAATGGCGCCCAAGCCTTGCGTGAGGGGGCGACGGGTGTTTTCGCTGAGCCTGAGGAAGGCGCTACCACCCAGACCTGCCAACCCGCATCCCAATGCCAGCAGGATGGCTCCGGTTGTCTCCAACCCAAAGGTTAGCAGTTCAAACAGGGCGGGAGAAGCATTAAGAAAGACGGCCCGGAGGTTGATAGCGGGACCGATCAGGGCCAGAAGTGCCAACAAGATGCCGGTAACCAAACCTGCCACGGCGCCAGCAGTCAGTGAGGAAGATGTTTGGGCTCCACCAGACAAGTTGGAGTTTTGTCGAGATGCGACGATGCCAACGGCAACGGCTGTAGCCAGGATCAGAAAGTCGCCCAAGGGCAGAATGGCTTCGATCACGTCGCGTTTATCGAAGATCTCAACCATCCCGATGAGACATAGGAAGATGCCAATCGCGCCGCCGAGGAGGCCTGTTTTCGTTGCGGTCCAAAGGTAGTTTTCTTTGTTCATGAGGCCACCTTATGCTTTCTGCTTGGATAAGCGTTCGCCCAAAATACCCTGCGGGCGGAAAAGCAGGATCATAACAAGCATGGTATAGGCGATGGCGTCTTTGAGTTGGTAGGCGCGGGTGATGCCCAGCCCTTCAAGGAAGAGCGACGGACCCACCGATTCGAACACACCAAGTACCAGTCCGCCGACCATGGCGCCGGGGATGTTGCCGATACCACCTAGCACGGCGGAGGTAAAAGCTTTGACGCCGGGGGTGAAACCCATGTAGAAATCGATCTGGCGATAGACGAGGGCAAATAACACGCCTGCAGCGCCGGCCATGGCTGCACCGATGGCGAAGGTAGAGACGATAACGCGATTTACGTCGATGCCCATGAGTGCAGCGGTATCCTTGTTCTCCGATACTGCGCGCATGGCTTTGCCAACTTTGGTATACATCACAACGGAATACAGAATTGCCATCATGATGAATGCTGAAACAGCCACCACCACCTGCACCTTGAGGATGCCGATGCCAAGAATCGTCCAGCTACCTTCAAGAGCGGCGATGGGGGGGTAGGCATACTTGCCGGGGCCGAAAAAGCCACGGAAAGCGTACTGTAAAAAGAAAGAAGCGCCGATGGCGGCGATGAGGGGAACCAGGCGTGGGGCGTTGCGTAAAGGCCGGTAGGCGATTTTTTCGACCAACATGGCCACGCCCGCCGCGAATAGCATAGCCACAATAACCGGGATGAGCAGACCCAGGATGGGATTGCTGTAGATCCAATCCACTTTGCTGACTGCCACAGCAGTAAAGTAACCGGCAAAAGCGCCGGTCATAAATACATCACCGTGCGCAAAATTGATCATGCGTAGAATGCCGTAGACCATGGTGTAGCCAAGGGCGATCAGGGCATAGATCGCGCCCTGCGAAATGCCGAACACCACAAAGTCGATCCACTGCTCACCAGTATAGACCCCGGCGCGCAGGGTATTAAACGTACCAATGATAACAACCAGGACAATCAAAACACGGAACCCCCATAAGAAGCCCGAGACTGCCAGGTCTACCAGTCGCTCAGAGAAAGTCGTACGCATGAGCCATCTCCTCAATTCGATGTAAAGGGAGGGACGAGCGGGGTGCTCGTCCCTCCAAAAGCGTGCCTTGCAGACTTACGGGTAGATCTTCTTGGGGTTCGGGTTGGCCGCATCCTGCGGGTTCCAGGAGGCCGGGTCGGAGTTGGTCACTTCGTACACGGCGATCACCGGGGCGCCACAGTCGCCGGAGGCGGAGCAGCTCAAGGTGCCGGTAATGCCCTTGAAGTCCTTGGTGGCGAAGATGGCATCGCGGAGGGCCTGGCGCGGGACATAGATGGTGCCGTCATCCTGAACCACGGCAACCTTTTCGAGGGCCTGGAAGATGATGTTGGTCGCATCGTAGGCATGCGCGTGGAAGATGGAGAGCGGGGCGCCACCGTACTTGGCGTTGTGCTTCTCAATGAAGGAAGCGTAGCCATCGGGGAAGGCAGAGAAGTCAGGGCTGGAGAGGTACATACCCTGAACGTTGGGGCCGGAGGCCTTCACGAAGTCGGGGGTGAAGATACCATCGGAACCAGCCAGCTTGACATTCTCAAGACCGGCAATTTCGCGGACCTGGGAGGTGATGAAGCCACCGACGGCCACGAAGACGGGGTAGTACAGGAATTCAGGACCCTTGGCGGCAATGGAGGTCAGCACCGGGCGCATATCGGTCGCGTCCTTGGCAACGGCTTCCTGGGCCACGATCTCGCCACCGAGCGCGACGAAGTTGTCAGCGAACACCTGCTGGAGAGCCTGGGCATAAGCGGAACCATCGTGGATGGTCGCAGCCTTGCGGGCGCCGAGCACGTTGTAAGCGAATTCAGCCACGGCCTTGCCCTGGAACGCATCGCTGTGGGCGGTGCGGAGGTAGCCGGCGAAGTCAGCGCCACGGTTGGGGTCGGTCAGCGCGGGGCGGGTGTTGGAGGGCGAAATGGTGGTGAGACCAGCCTTGGTGATGGCGGCAATACCACCGACGGTTTCGTCGGAGCAGGAGGAGCCGACGAGGGCCACGAGCGAAGTGTCAGCCGCAAGTTTGGCGGCGGCAGTCGCACCACCTTCAGGGGTACAACCGGCATCTTCGGTGGTCAACAGGATGTCGTGGTTCTTGAACTTGCCACCCAGGTCATCGATCGCGATCTCGACACCGCGCTTGGAGTCTTCACCAAGGGTGCCATCGGGACCGGAGAGCACACCCCAGTACGCGATGTGAACGGGTTCATCGGGGCCGATGGTCACGCAGCCGAGCGCATCGGTACATTCATAGGCGGGGGCTCCGGCGCCACAAGCGGCAAGGGCCATGCTGGCGATCACCAAGAGCGAGAGCAAACTTAACAAGCGTTTCATTATCTTACTCCTCCGAAAATAGTTAGGAAATTCTGGTTGCATCAAAATTGATGCAGGACGACTCAGCAGACCAAGCGGGTAGGTCGGCATCACCTCCTTCGGTGATAAGAATTTCCATGCCACCCGGCTGCGAAAACACAGTCGGGTGTAATGGGTAATACCAATAACAAGGCGTAGCCAGATTGCCCAAGTTATTAACGTCTAATAGTAAGGGAAATTCACCAGCGGGTCAAGTAGTTTGTTCGGCGTTTTACTTGCCCTGTGGTTTATACAGCAATTGTTCACGAATGCGCAGGTCGGTATTTCGTACTTTCATCGCCAGGTCGGCTGCCAGGTTGTACATTAAACGGTAACCGAGTGGTGGGTACATATCGCACAGCATGATCAACTTGTCGCGTTGGATGATTAGCAGGCGGGTGTCGTTCTGAGCCGCCCGGGCCGAAGCTGAACGCAGACCTTCATCCACCAGCGCCACTTCCCCGAACGATTGGCCACGGCGCAGAGTAGCGATCACCCGGCCCTCTTTCGCACCGTCCGCCGCTCCCACCAGCCCGGGATCCACCACAATGTCCACTTCCCCTTGGGCGATGACGTACAGCTCTTTACTGCTGGTGTTTTCCTTGAAAATCACGTCGCCCTTTTGATAGGCTGTTTCCTGGCAAATATTCGCCACCAGTTCCAACTGTGTGGGCGTGAACTGGTAGAAAATATCGCTTTGTTTCAGGAAATTCACAGTCATCGGGCTGGGCACAGCGACCTCCAAAGTCACCTGAGTGTAGCATAAAC
>CAZJMZ010000033.1:13939-18157 GCA_964547115.1 uncultured Anaerolinea sp.
ACAGTCATCGGGCTGGGCACAGCGACCTCCAAAGTCACCTGAGTGTAGCATAAACATTAATGAAGTGCAACGACACTTATTTGCTTAAGGCTGACAGGCCATACGCTTCTGCCTACGGGTAAGTCTGATTCAGCCAATCGATCGGATTCACCTGAACACCGTTTACCCACACCTCCCAATGCAAGTGCGCCCCCGTCACGCGCCCGGTCCCGCCCACCAGCCCAATGACCTGGCCCTGTGTCACCATATCGCCCACGTTGACCAGGATCTGCGATTGGTGCCAGAACCCGCTATATACGCCCAGTCCATGGTCGATAATGGTGGCATAGCCACGCACGGTCAGTGGTGCGGCGAACACCACCCGGCCTGCCGCCGGGGCAAAGATCTGCAGTCCTTCTCCACCGGCAAAATCAAGCCCGGTATGAAAACCCTGAATGGTCAAATCCGTTCCGATGCCCCGATAAGTGCGCCGCACACCATAGCGCGACGTGAATTGGTCAGGATATACCGCCGGAGATGTGAACACGCCCTGCCAGTATTGCGTCGGTGTAAAGGGACTGGTGATCGCCAGCACGTTCGCGTTTTCGGGGTCGGTGACGGCGGGGTCGATGGTCTCGGGTTCAACGTATAGCTCTTCACTGTAGTAATCGCCTGCTTTCACTAGCAACATCTGCTCGAATGATTGCTTTGTTCCATCCGGCAGCAGGGCGTCCAAATGCAGGGGATATACCCCCGGCTCGAGCAGGGCGTGTACACCCTGCAGTGCGACCTGCCCGGCTGTAGTGGGGAAGAAGTTCAGGGTATGATCCACCAGCGTGCCCGTGACCGGAATGTTATCGCGGGTTTGCACGACGATCTCTTGCGTCCCCCCCTGGATCATGGGTAGCGGTGTCACACTGGCAGAAAGAAACGCATCCGGCAGACCGGTGGCTGTGCCTCCACCCTGCGTGGGAGAGTACAACACATCGCCAGGGAGCGCCTGCCAGGTACCTGCTTGTTTGTTGATGGCGGAGATGCTCCACGGGTTGGTGTTTTGACGCACAGCCAACTCCAGCAGTGATTCCCCGGCGGATAGGCTGGTGCGGGTGGTGTATTCTTTTTGATTCTCCTGCCTGGGGACAATAATGCTGATGCCTACATATAATTCCGTGGGGCTGACCAGCCGGTTGAGTTTGACCAGATTTGCGTCCGTCACCTGGGTGCGGCGGCTCAGGCTGCGCAGCGTATCACCAAGGCGAATGACCTCGGTATCGAGAATGCCAGTGATCCCCTCCAGGCCAGGAATGAGGACTTGCTGTCCTTGGGCGAGCAGGTTGGGGTCGATGGTGGGATTGGCGGCCAGTAGGTCGTTCAGGGGAATGTTGAAGCGGTTGGCGATGGATGACATCGTATCACCCGGCTGGACGATGTAAAACGGTCCGCCAGCCTGTGCCGCAACGGGCTGAATGGCCACCCCCGCAATCAGCGCCAACAGAACCAACAAAGCAATGATCTTACGCATCGACGAATTCCACGCGGTCGCCGATCTCGTATTCTCCAAACCGTTCGGGGTGGATCTCCAGAACGTAACGGGCGGGTGCTTTTGAAAAATAGGCGGGCTTCCACGAGCGGGCAATGACCTTATCAACCACGCGCAGATCTTCGTTGATCCAGAACACGGCCAGGTCGAACGACACGAACAGCATGTGGATGGAAGAGTCAAGGCGTGAATCCCGTTTGCCAACCAGGAGCAGGCCTTCAGTCGGTTCGAGGCGGGGGTGGAAAGTGAATCCGCGCAGTTGGGTGAGGAATGTATCGCAGTATCGGATGTGCGCAGGTGAGGCGATCGGGTGCGTCTGATTTTGGATGGTGATGATCTTGGTCATGTGGGCTAATTGAAAACGAGGCGTTCGGCGCCTCGTTTATTTCTTCAGGACTTTTTCCACGCTGTTGAGCAGTTCCTGTGGGCTGAACGGCTTGGCAATGTAGTCGTCTACTTTGGCAATGTGCAGGCCTAATACTTTGTCGATGCTTTGAGCTTTGGCAGTGACCACAATCACAGGAATATCCCGTGTACTCTCCTCAGCTTTGATTTGTTGGTATACTTCCCAACCGTCCATGTCTGGCATCATGAGATCAAGAAGCACCAGGTCGGGCTTGTTGGCGCGGATCTTTTTCAATCCTTCGGTGCCACCGTTAGCCCCTTGTACTTCAAAACCCCTGCGCCCCAAGATCAAACGAATCAGATCGATCATTTCGGGCTCATCTTCGATGCACAATATGCTTTTTAGCGTTGTACTCATAGGCGTGGGCAAAAGTTTACCATAAAGTAAAAACCGTGAAAATAATAACATGGAACGTTAATGGCATTCGCGCCACCCTGCGCAAGCAAGCCTTGCCTTGGGTATGGACGCAAGACCCGGACTTCGTCTGCCTGCAAGAGGTCAAAGCCCGCCCCGGGCAACTGACCGCTGAGCAGGCGGCTGCGCTGCCGTTACGTGCCATTTGGAATCCGGCCGAAAAGCCCGGTTACAGCGGCGTGACGACCTTCTACAAGCGCAAACCTCTGGATGTGCAACTGGGCCTGGGCGACCCGCAATTTGACGTTGAAGGACGCCTCATTGCCACCCGAACGGCCGGGTTCCGGTTATTCAATATCTATTTCCCCAGCGGACAGCGCGGCCAGGCGCGCGTGGACTATAAACTCGCGTTCTATGCCCGCCTTTTGCAATGGTGTGATGACCTGCACGCCACCGGCGAAAGCCTCATCCTAACCGGTGACTTCAATACGGCCCCGCAACCCATTGACTTGAAAAACCCCAAAGCCAACCAGAAGACCTCCGGTTTTTTGCCCGAGGAGCGCGCTTGGGTGCAAAAATATCTCGACCACGGCTTCGTGGATGTGTTTCGCCACCTATACCCGGAACGGGTGCAATATACCTGGTGGACAAACATCCTCAACGCCCGCCAGCGCGGGGTCGGGTGGCGCATCGACTATTTCCTCATCTCCAGAAGTCTCCTGCCCCGGGTGCGGGATGTGGTCATCCATGACGAAGTGCTGGGGTCGGACCATTGCCCGGTGGAACTGGTCCTCAAGTAAGAGGCGGCCTGTTGTGGTTATCCAACTCCCATATTCCATTCCCTGGAGCCCTGCGGGTGCAACCCCGCGGTTTTATTAGAATATTATATAAAAAATTCCCTCGGGGTATTCTGCTGTAACCCGTGTTGGTATAATGCCATTTGGAATTATTGGAGGCAGTGTGAATCCTAGAAACCAATCCTTTGTTGTAACTCTGCTCCTGATCGTAGCAGTGATCGCCATGGTTGTTACGGCGGTCCAGCGCGAGGCAGGCGGGCAGAACGAACCCCTGACCATTAATGAAGTGGCGGATGCGATCAAAGCCGGCAGTGTGTCACGGGTCGTCATCCAAAATGACGGTAGTCTGCGGGTGGTCTATAAGACCGGTGATGAGAGCAAAACCACCACCGGCGTCGAATCCTATAAAGAGAATGGCGCAACCCTCGTTGAGCAGCTTCAACGTCTCGGCGTGACCCCCGAGCAATTGGCCCCGGGTAGTGTCAAGATCGAGGTCGAAGCCCCCTCCATTTGGGAAGGGGCGCTCGGCGGGTTCCTCGTCTATCTTTTGCCGCTGTTGTTGATGATCGGCGTGTTTTGGTTCATCTTCCGGCAGGCGCAGGGCTCGAATAACGCTGCCATGTCGTTCGGCAAGAGCCGGGCACGTATGTTCAGCGGTGAGCATCCCACGGTCACCTTTCAGGATGTGGCCGGTGCAGAAGAATCCAAGCAGGAATTGGCTGAGATCGTGGAGTTCCTCAAGGAACCGCAGAAATTCATCCAATTGGGCGCACGCATTCCGAAAGGTGTGCTGCTGGTTGGCCCTCCCGGCACTGGGAAGACCCTGTTGGCCAAGGCGGTATCTGGTGAAGCGGGCGTGCCTTTCTTCTCCATCTCCGGTTCCGAATTCGTAGAAATGTTCGTCGGCGTTGGCGCCAGCCGCGTGCGCGACCTGTTCGACCAGGCCAAGCGTCACTCACCTTGTATCATCTTTGTGGATGAGATCGACGCAGTGGGTCGTCAGCGTGGTGCCGGGCTCGGTGGCTCGCACGATGAACGCGAGCAGACCCTCAACCAGATGCTCGTCGAAATGGACGGCTTCGATACTGACACCAATGTCATCATCATCGCCGCCACCAACCGCCCTGACATTCTCGACCCGG
>CAZJMZ010000034.1:0-18153 GCA_964547115.1 uncultured Anaerolinea sp.
CCACCCCGCCGCATGTCTCTGGACGAAGCGATCGAATACCTCTCTGACGATGAACTGCTCGAAGTCACGCCCGAGTCGTATCGCATTCGCAAACGTATTCTCGGTACTGAAGAACGCGGCAAACAGACCAAGAAAATGAAAGAAGCACTTGGCGAAGAATAGCCCGCAGAAAGCAAACAGGTCACGCAGGAATCTGCGTGACCTGTTTTTATTTCACCAAATCGAGCCTAACACGTAACCGAGATCACCCCACTCCGCGCAAAGCCGGTGACATTGTACACTTCGATCTGATAGGCGACCTTGGTCCCGGCCACAAAAGTGTAAATATCGGTATATGAAGTCGTATCCGGCGGGAGTTCGACCACAGCCTGTTCGTCGCGAATGATACGATAACCATCTTCGTTGACTGCGTAATCAGTCCAGGTGAAGACCACGGTCATCTGGTTGACGGCGTAATCGCAGTTGAACGTATATTTCACGGCCGGGGCCTTGGGCAAGGCCAGTGTGGGTGTAGGCGGCGGCGTGAGGCTGGGCACCACCCAATAACTGCCGGTCAGTTCGGCATATTCGCCCCACAGCCAGCATTCACCCGTGGCGCTTTCAGGCGCCTTCACCAGCCAGTAATTGGTCTCGGCATAGTAACCGAGGATCTCCCGTTTCACCCCCTTGATATATGCGAACAGAATATCGTAATTCTGCCCCGGGCCGGCGCGGCAGTTGGTCTGCTCGCGCAAGGTCAGCATCGGCACGGAATAGGTGGGCGTGATGGTGGCTGTTGGCCCGGTGGTGGCGGTCGCTTCGACAGGCGGCGGGATGGGCGAGAATGTGGCTGTGATGGGCACATCGGCGCCGTTTTCATTACCTGCCTGGAAGGTGGCAGCGATGAGTGTGGCCGCCTGGTCATCCGGCGAGAGAGCTTGCGTACCGGGCAAACTGCAGGCCAGCAATGCCAGAATCAGTGCCAGCGAAGCCCAAACAGGTCGGTGTGTGTCTGTTCGCGAAGCAGATATGGCGGGATGGGATTTCATACGGGTTGAACCTCAAGGTTTACAGTTTAACATCGTGATACCGCCGTAATGTGGCGAATCAACCGAAGCAACTTCGTTTTCTGCGCGAATGTAATATTCGATCTCTCCGATATAGGAGCCAAAGGCCGGGTCGCTGGCGATGGTCGCAGCCCAACGATTGCCATTGGTATTAATCATGCGTTGTGAAAACCACTCACTGCCACCAATGGAATAGAACAATGTAGCCTTGGTGACATTGGTAATTTGAACTCGAATCTCGACCTCACTCGGTGCACCACAGCCCGGCACGTTGTATAGTTCATTATCTGAAGCACCGGGGGCCTGCATGATCGGGCGACTGACCGTCGGCACGATCGTCGGCGTGTTGGTTGGGAGCGGCGTGTCGGTAGCGGTTGGCGTGGGCGTCAGCGAAGGCGTGGACGTCAATGTGGCAGTAGGCGTAAAAGCGGGTGTTGCAGTAGGGGCAATAATGTTGATGGTGACCGTTGCATAGTTACTCCACGTGCCGTTTGTGGTTTGTCCACGCACTTGCAGTAGATATTGCCCAGGCTGGGTGGGGGTCCAGGGCTGGCTGATCACGAACAGGCTTTGTGAAGAGGCGGGGTTTTCATCCACACGCACGACCTGGTTGTTGACCGAGAGTTCGACACGTGCGATACCGGTCAGGTCGGTTGTATGCGAAATAATCTGAATCTCTTCGAGCGTAAAGGTCATACCATCCAGCGGCGAGTCGATCCACGCTTTGGGCACACTCTGAATATCAGACGTTGGCTCAGGAGTTGCCGTTCCACCCGCGCAGGCCGATGCAAATATGAAAACCACAGAGAGCAGGGTCAGGGTTAAAAACCTCATCGCTTATTCACCCTGAGCCGGAATCGTAGCCACCCAATCATCACCAGCAGAGCTGGTCGATGAAGTGAGCGCCGTAGCCGGTGAGCCTGCCGGGCTTTGCATGAAACTGGTCGAGCAGGTGGCTTGCGCGTTGATGGTAAGCTGCGAGCCAAAATATAAATACTCCCAGTCATCGTATTGGTCCCCATAATAATTTTGGAGTTGTGATCCAAAATAATAGTCGGCATACAGGTCGGTACGCCCCGGCAACCAGAAACCATCTTCTCCGGGTGGAAAGACCCCACGCTTCGGATTTAACGGCAAGGTCAGGGAAATGGATTCTCCAGGGGCCAGACCCGGAGCGGGGATGTTCAACTGCTCAAAGGGCTGACCCTGTACTGCGGTGCCCTGCCAATACAACAACTGCCCGCTTTGGTAATCGGCGCCCAGGAAGACCTGTTGCCCGTTCCAGGTATTGTTCTCTGCCGCCGAGTTAACCTGTAACAGACAGGAAGTCTTATACAACTGAGGATCGGGAAAGGCCGAATCGGGCACATCGGCTTTACGGGTCAATTGTACGGTGACCAGGGCTGGCTCCAACTGACCTTCGTGCATTGGTTTGACCTTGATATCAGGCGGAATACACAATGGTTCGATGCCGTTGGCGTGCGCCTCTTTTTCACCCAGACAGGCTGAATCAGCGACCTGGGCCTCGATCTCCGCGATGGCCGCATCGATGCCGTCACGGATCAAGGCTTTGCAATCTTCGGGGCATGGAATACCGGTCTGTTCGGCCAGTTGGTCAGCGATCAGGTTAGTCAATTCGCCCTTGCCGGTCTCGATCAATTCATCGTAATTGGGCAGAGATGGTGGCAAACCCACATAGGTCATGGCGGCATTGACTGCGATCTCCGCCACTGCACGACAGGCGTCGTCCACACTTTGGCTGTCGCTCACTTGATTGGCAGCCAGGCAAACCGGGTTCAGCGTGGCAACCAGATCCACCACCACAGTTTTGAGCGTGTTGTACACCATGGCGATGGTGTTGACTGCCTCCTTCAGGAAATCTCCGATCTGTTCCCACACTGATGGAGCTTCATAAACATAGGGCACAGGGCATATATCGGTCCCGTTGGCAATCGAGATCCAGCCCACGGCATCCGGGCGACTTGCAAAGAGTGCGTTCAGGTCTTGATATTGATAAAACGGATTATCGACAACCGTAACACAATAACGATAGTCATAATCGGGAAAATGGATCGGGGTGAAATCAGTGATCTCGATCTCGAATGCCACGGGCGGCACGGGCGGCTTTTGCACGGTTGGCACAACAATGTTTTCAGGCGTTTTCAAGCGCAAGGTGACCGTATTGGAAGGGGTGCAATTGGGCTGGCCGTTCACAATGGGCAATACCCGCACAAAAAAGGTCTGCTCAGTGCCTGTATATGGCGGAAACTCGACTGTGAAGGTCGTGTCCTTGCCAGCTGCTGCAACAGCTCCACTTGCATACAAGTAGGCAGGGTCGAGTGCGCAGTCGTTATTGAACGGCTGTGTGGAAACTTGCCACAAACCGTCTGCAATACCGGGCGGGGTCTGCCAGCGCAGGGTATGCTTACCCCCCTGACTGCTGAGCACATGTTGAGCAAAATCTGCCGTTACCTCGCCCTGGGTGCAGTTTTGTCCAGCCGAACAGATCTCCAGAAAACCGGGCAGGATCGCCCAAGGCTCGTTCTTTTGATTGGCCGTGACCACACGCTCGAAGCGCCCGATGAACACCAGCGTGCCTCCCTGCCAACCCCAGGCATCCACCAGAACGTGTATATCTGACGCGGGTGCAGAGTTTAACAACGGGGCCAGCGCCTCATCCACATCAAAATACCCATTTTTAGGCGTAAGGAATTCACCCTGCTCCCGTGGGACGCGGCTCCAGGGTCCTTGATCGAGAGAGATGTAATAATAGACTTGATCTACAAAAAGATGATCAGCCAGGTTGGGGCTGTTACTTTCAAGCGGTGATTTAGCCGCAGGCAGGAATTGCGTCTGCAGTGTTGCAGCCACAGACTGCGGAGAATTGACGCTCAACGCAGGGAACCTGGTGGAAAATTCCGGGGGGTATTGATTCAATATCTTAAGCGGGCGATCCAGGGGGAGCGGGGCGGAAAAATCTGAGGGGAGAAATGAATTGAGGGTGTGCAGCAACTGTGGGGTTGTGTTGAAGCGGGCAGCCAGTCCAGTCAGTGTGTCCCCCGCCTGTGGATGGTACAGGGTGGAGGTCTGCGTGGCGGTAGCGGAGATCCAGGCGATGACAGGATTGGATGTGTACACTTTGCCATCTGCATCGCTGACTCGTGCCTTGAGGACATGCATGCCCGGCTTGGCGGTGGACCACTTCCACCGGGCATAGGTAGTGTACAACGGCGTCTGACTATCCTGGAAAGGCTCATCGTCTACGAGCAATTCAACTGTGCTCACCGGCCCTGCAACTTGCACACGCACCGGGATGGCAGCCAATGCAGGGAAGGTAACACCGCTCGCAGGTTCAATAATGACCACGCTGAGCGGGTCACGCACGGCGGGCTGGGTAGTGGCAGGCTCAGACGGAACCGGTATGGCAGTGGGTGTGATCGGCAAATTGCAACCAGAGAGCAGGGTAAAAAGAATCAATAAGGCCTGCAAGACTTTACGTTGCATGAGGCATTCTCCAATACAAGTTTGGGCTGGGCAAGCTATTGCCGCTGATGTGCGCGCCCGCCCACCCGAAAATATTCCACGCGACCTTTGTCATCACGAATGATGTCCGCAAGTGCGCCCTTATAAGGCTCATCAAGGCCAACCAGGTTGTCCTGCTTGTAAAAAGCAAAGCGCATGGGCGGCATGGCGGGGCCGGGCGGGGTATCTGGTGTGGGGAAGCCGCCCAGCGGAATATGATGATAGACCAGCTGTTTGCCCTTGACCTTGATATCAAAACATTCGGTGCCGATCTGATACCGCCCGACAAACTCGCGAAGGTCTTGCGGCTTGGCCAGAGGTTTGGGTGACTTGAGTTTAATGCCAAAGTACAGATCGAGCGCCCACCCAAAGGTCTGACCGGTGATGACACCGCCATCGTCGCTGTTGGTGAGGATGGCCAGCGCAAAATCTTTTTCGGGGATGTAGAAGAAATAGGCTTGCTGTCCATGTGTGGCACCACCATGCGCATACACGGTAAGGTCATCGGCATAGCGAATGAACCAGGTGATGCCCATATCACCCCGCCCGCCCGCACTGACCTGTTTGACACGCATAGCCTCCAGCGATCTCTTTTGGATGACGCGTTTTTTGTCGACCCTGCCATCGCCCATGTGGAAACGCGCGTACGACAGCAGATCTCTGACCGTACTCACGACTCCGCCTACGCCGTTACCTGCCCGGCCGATCGCCCACGGGCGCGCCACCTGGACCTTTTTCTGTGCATCGATGTAATGACCGACCACAAAGCGATGGGTGAACAGCACATCACTCGGGTAAAAGAAGGTCATGCTCAATTTGAGTGGGTCAAAGATCATCTCTTGCGCGGCCTGCTCATAGGGTTTCCCAGTCACGACCTCAATGATGCGTGAAGCAATATTGAAGCCCGTGTTGTTATACGACCAGATCCTGCCAAGTGGCTGCACCTGCGGCAATTTGGCAATATCTTTGACCATCTGGCTGAGGGCGTCTGCACCGGGGCCAAAGTCGTTGAAGTAATCGCCCACCCAGCCGCCCGTGTGCGTGAGCAGATGACGGACAGTAACCTTCTTCGCCACGCTTTCATCGCTGAGTTTGAAGTCCTTGATATATTTTCGCACCGGCGCATCGAGTTCCACTTTGCCTTGTTCGGCCAGCATCATCAGCATTGTGCCGGTGAAGGTCTTGCTGATCGAACCGACCTGCATCAGCGTATCCGGTGTGACCGGTAGCGGATGTTCTACGCTGGTGACACCGAAGCCCGCCGTCCATTCTTTGCCCTGGTGGTAAATGCCGATGGACACACCTGGCACTTTCAGGCGCTTCATTTCCTTTTGGATGCGAGCGGCGATGATCTCGAAATTCTGCCTGGGGGTGTTTTTTGTTTTCATAAGGCGATTATAAATGAGTACGCGAGGCCCGGGCAACAAGGTTCAGCAAGCGGAATCAGATACAATAGGGCGAAAGGCTTGCTCGAACACATCTCATGAATGCATCTTCCCTCTCCCCCACCCGGGCCTTCGCGATCGCTGTTGCGGTTGTTTGCCTGATCCGCGTGCCGCTGCTGATACTGACCCGCAACTGGGACAGTCTCATCGTCTTTGCGGGCGTGATCGTCGTTGCCAGCGTTGCCTTTCTGGGATACCTGAAGTTCACGGCGAAGAAACCGTAACCCGACACCGAAGATCCAACCCTATGCTTGCCACGCTTACCCTTCACCTGCGCTTACCCGCCTGCGCTTCGCTCAAAGAAAAACGCGGACAGATCAAACCGCTGATATCCCGTCTGCACCGCGAGTTCAACATCTCGGTGGCCGAGCTGGACCTGCAAGACCAGTGGGACGAAGCCATCATTGGCTGTGCGATGATCGGGAATGACGCCACATTTTTACAGTCCGCGCTGCAAACGGTGGCGAAATGGGTCGAGGGCAACTGGCCGGACGGGGATGTGTGGGATGCAAAGGTGGAGCTTGTTTAAATACAAGCCAATGAGCTCACGAATCGGCTACAACAGCCAAACTGACAAACGGAGAATCATATGAAGGCAATACGTATTCATCAATATGGCGGGCTCGAAGCGTTACAGAATGACGAGGTCCAGGTGGCAGAACCGGGGGAGCATGAGGCGCGAGTCCGCATTGAAGCGATCGGCGTCAATTTCATCGATATTTATCAGCGCATGGGCCGTTATCAAGGGTCATTACCGTTTACGCTGGGGCAGGAAGCCGCAGGCGTGGTGGAGGCAGTGGGGCCGAACGTCACCGAGGTGCGGCCCGGTGACCGCGTGGCGTATGCCGGTGTCATGGGCTCGTATGCGGAGTATGCGATCGTCCCGGCGTGGCGGCTGGTTAAGATCCCGGCGGGTGTGGATGTGCAACAGGCAGCGGCTGTGATGTTGCAGGGAATTACGGCACATTATCTGACCCACAGTACGTATCCGCTCAAATCCGGCGAGACCGCTCTGGTCCATGCCGCGGGCGGTGGGACGGGGCAATTGCTGGTGCAGGTTGCCAAACATCTCGGCGCGCGCGTGATCGGGACAGTTTCAAATGAAGAAAAAGCTGCTTACGCACGGGAGGCGGGAGCTGACGAGGTCATTAATTATTTGACTCAGGATTTCGAAGCAGAGGTCAAGCGGCTGACCAACAACGCAGGCGTTGACGTGGTCTACGAATCCGTGGGCAAGGATACGTTCGACAAAAGCCTGAATTGCCTGCGCCGCCGGGGATACATGGTGCTCTACGGTCAATCTTCAGGACCTGTGACACCACTCGACCCACAGGTGTTGAATGCCAAAGGCTCGCTCTTTCTAACCCGCCCCTTCATTGGGCACTATATGGTGGACCGCGCCGAACTATTGGGCCGTGTCACCGACTTGTTTACATGGATGGCCGCGGGCAAACTGAAGGTGCGCATCGACCAGACTTTTCCGCTGGCGCAGGCCGCTGAAGCCCACCGTTATCTGGAAGGGCGCCAATCGAAGGGCAAAGTGTTATTGATCCCGTGAGTGGAACAAAACCTCAGTGCGGCGAGTTTAATGAAGGCAATGAGCAGCTTGTTCACTTTTTTGAAAAGAAGCGTTCTGGGCAGTATCTGCCTGGCCATTTTGGCCGCCTGCATGACCGCGACCAGCACACCTGCCCCCACCTCCCTGCCGTCCACGACCAGTGAAGCACAGACTGCGCTCATTACATTCTTCGACCAATTGAATGCCCGGCAATACGCTGAAGCCGATGCGCTATTCGGCGGCGATTATGAACAGCTCAAAATCTTCAGCGCCGACGTGGACCCAGCCGACCATGCCACCTTGTGGGCCAATGCCTGCGCACAGGCCGGGCTGCAATGCCTGAAAGTACGCACAGCCACCTTCCAATCTCTGCAAGGTGACATCTACAGCTTTCAAGTAGAATTCAGTCAACCTGATGGCAGTCTCTTTGTGCTGGGCCCATGTTGTGGAGCCAGCGAAACCGAGATGCCGCCCGTCTCACAATTCGAGTATCGGGTTACCAGAAACGCCAACGGGAAATTCTTCGTGATGGACCTGCCTCCTTATGTTCCTTAAAGTAGACAAGCTTTCCTTTCTCGCCCGCACATCCCTGCTGATCGCCTTCTTCTTCTTTGTAGACAAGGTGCTGGCCTTTGTGCGCATCGGCATCATCTCGCGTCAATTCGCCGACTCGGTGGAAGTGCTCGATACTTTCAACGCCGCCAACAACCTGCCCGATGTGCTCTTTGCACTGATCTCGGGCGGTGCGTTGGCAATGGCCTTCATCCCCTTGATGACCGATGCCCTCACTCAAAAAGGCCGCGCCGCCGCCTGGGACCTGTTCTCACGCGTGGCTAATCTGGCATTTGTGGTCACAGGGTCATGCGCCATTCTCATTGCACTCTTCGCCGAACCCATCGTCAACGCCGAGTTGGGCATCGCACCCGGCTTCAGCGCGGAGCAACGTCACTTATTGGCCGACCTGATGCGCCTCAACCTCATCGGCACCATCATCTTCTCCATCAGCGGGTTGGTAATGGCCAGCCTGCAAGCCAACCAGCATTTCCTTCTGCCGGCTCTTGCGCCTACCATGTACAACCTTGGCCAGATCTTTGGGGCAGTCTTCCTTGTGCCGCAGTTTGGGATTCGCGGCCTGGTCTACGGCGTCATCATCGGCGCAGCGTTGCATCTGCTCATCCAGATACCCGCCCTGTTCCGCTACGAATTCAAATGGACCCCCGTACTCGACCTGCGCCATACGGGCCTCTTGGAAGCGCTCAAATTACTTGGCCCGCGCCTGCTCACGATGTTTGGCATTCAGTTGATCGTGCTGGCCCGCGATAACCTGGCTTCCCGGCTCGACCAGCCCGGGGCAGTCACTTCGCTGACGTATGGCTGGATGATCATGCAAGTGCCTGAGACGCTGCTCGGGACCGCCATCGCCACCGCCATGTTACCGACACTGGCCGAACTCGCCTCACGCGCCGATTGGGCCGGGTTCCGTTCAACCATCGAGCGCGCCCTCCGGGTCTTGATCTCACTAACCATTCCCGTTGCAGCGGTCATGGCCGCAGGGATCAGCCCGCTCGTGCGGGCGGCTTTTGGCTTTGACGACGCGACATCCGCCCTCATCACCCTGACGACCCGCGCCTACCTGATCACGCTCACAGGCTACGCCATCCAGGAAGTGGCAGCGCGTTCGTTCTACGCACGCCGGGAGCCGCTGTATCCGCTGTATGCCGTGCTCCTGCGGCTGGGCCTGTTCATCCTCATTGGCTGGGCCGGTGTGACACTGTTCAAGAATATCGGCGCGCCGGTCATTGCCTTCGCCGAGATCGCGTTGCTGATCGAATCGATCATCCTGTTCGGCTGGCTGAGCAGGCGCATGCACGAACCCATCAACGTGTGGAGCGCCGTCGGGAAGGGTGTGGTCGCAGGGCTGATCGGAGGCGGAACAGCTTACGGCCTGGCGGTGATCGTTCCCGGGTCCGCGTTATGGACGGCGCTGTTTGGCATGCTCGTCGGCGGACTGATCTGCCTGCCCATCATCTGGTCTGAGGTCAAAGTCTTTTTGAAATTGTAAATTCACCTTCGGATATAATAACGCCCTATGATTCAAAACACCGGAACCACCCAACCATCCACCCCGCTCGCGCCGAAACCCAAACGCGGACGCGGGTTCCTGCTCAACACCCTCATCGTGCTAATCGTCATCGCCGTGACCTTGTTTGCGGGCTATCAATCTGGCATCGCCACCCGCAAACAGAACCAGGCCGCCACACTCAGCCAGCAACTGGCCGAGCAATTGCAATTGGTCGAAACCGACATGCAAACCGGCAAATACGAAGTGGCCCGCCAGCGTCTGGAATTCATCATCGCCAATGACCCAGCCTTCCCCGGCGCGCAACAAAAACTGACGGAAGTGCTCGTGCAGATCAACCTGCAACAAGGCATTCAATCTCCCACGCCCACAGCCTCGCTGACACCTACGCCCGATTTCAGCGGCGCAGAACAGGCCTATGCCAGCGCGGCGCAATTCATCACCGCGCAAGATTGGCCCGGCGCCATCCGCGCGCTCGATTCGCTCCGCAAACTCGACCCGGCTTACAACCAGTCGCAAGTGGATGGCATGTATTACTTCACCTTTGTCAACTATGGCAAGTCGTTGATCGGGCAGGGTAATCTGGAGGGCGGCATTTACCAACTGACCCTGGCCGAACGGTTCGGTCCGCTTGACCGCGATGCGAATGCCCTGCGGGAAGGCGCACGCGTATATCTGATCGGCGCTTCGTTCTGGGAACTGGATTGGGAACAGGCCGTCAACTACTTTGCTCAGGCCAGTAGCTGGGGCAATTTATGGGATGGCACCATGACCTCCGCTGAGCGGTACTGGTTCGCGCAAATGCGCTACGGTGACGACCTGTATGCCAAAGGGGAATATTGCGGCGACAACGACGCGCTCGCGCAATATCAACGCGCCATGGCATATTCCATGCTCGATGCAGCCGCACAAACCAACTACGATGAAGTCATGCTCATCTGTTTCCCGCCTACGCCCACCATCGACCTGACCGCCATCGCCATTCCGAGCGCCACGGCCACCCTGCCAGTACCGGCAGAAACGCCGACAGAAACCCCGACAACCACGCCCTGATGCCTCTACCGCCTGTCTGGGCCATTGCCCTCACGTTCTGGATCCATATGCTCGCCACCGTTGCCTGGGTGGGCAGCCTGTTCGCCATTGCCCTGCTGGTGCTCCCGGCCATGCGTCGCACGCTCGAACCCGATGTACAACTGGCCTTTCTCGAAGCCATGCAAAAGCGGCTGGAGCCCATTGCATGGTTCAGCCTCAGTGCGCTCTTCCTCACTGGCATGTTCCAGATGAGTATCAACCCCAACTACGATGGCTTTGTTTCCACCAGCACGCGTTGGTCGGTGGCTATCCTTTCCAAACATCTCCTCGGCGTTATCATGATCGTGGTCAGTGCCATCCAGACCTGGGAGGTCATCCCCGCCATCCGCCGCGCCATCCTGCTCTCGAAAAAGACCGACAACCGCGAAACGCTCGAAACCCTGCGCCGCAAAGAAGTCACCCTGCTCCGCATCAACTTCGGACTTTCGCTCCTCGTCCTGCTGGCCACCGCCTTCGCCAGAGCATCCTCTTAAAATAGACAAACCGGAATCAAAACAGCCCGCCTCCCTCTCAGGGACGGGCTGTTTCTGTTTCAAAAAGCCTTATGCATGCGGATAAAGTTACGGCACCCGCACATTAAAATCATAGCGCTGCGTCGCCACGTATCCGCCTGCATAACGCACACCAACCACCACAGCCACCGGTGCCACACCGCCGGTCATTTTGACGGTCGAGCTCTTGGCTTTGAAGGTCATATTCAGCGTGGCGCTCGTCCCCGCCCCAACCCGCGCCCCACCCTGCACCGCCACCACACCCTTGCCCGCATACTGGAAATCAGGCATGGCTTGCACAGAAGTATACGGCTGGTCACTGGTCACCTGCACCGTCACGGTATAGGTTTCGCCGACATTCATGACCGCCGGCAACCCCTGCACCAGCGTAAACGTCGTTACCGGCACCGGTGTCGCCGCCGACAAGACACCCACCATCAACAATATCAACACCATCATTAAAAAATACTTTTTGTTCATGATCCTTATCCTGAAATGAGATGGCGTCAGTGTAATGCAGGAAATTTATGCTGTGCCCAACAGAATTGAAACTTGCAACATCAAAAGGTTGATGTGCAAAAACAGCCGAACTCCGTCCACACATGGACGGAGTTCGGGATATCGTTATTCAGCTACAGCTTGATGGGCTCGGGGGCCAGCGTGCCGGTCAAGTCATAGGCCATGGCGCCGGTGATGCGCACCGGCACGATCTGCCCGATCTGCGCATCGCCTTCAATGAACACCAACCCATCGATCTCCGGCGCATCGCGATAGGAACGCCCGATGGTAATGCCTTTATCCTTGCCTTCCACTAAAACATTCAACGTCTTGCCAACATACGATTGATTGACCTGCATCGAAATGCCCTGCTGCAATTCCATCAATTGTTCATAGCGGGCCTGCTTCACCTCGGCGGGGATCGGGTCACCGAGCGGCTCACTGGTGGTACCCGGCTCAAACGAGAACTGGAACGTCCCCACCCGGTCAAAACGGATCTCTTTCACGAAATCCACCAACGCCTGATATTCCTCATCCGTCTCGCCAGGGTAGCCGACAATGAACGTGGTGCGGATGGAAAGGTCGGCGATCTTCGCCCGCATCTTGCCCAGCGTACGATGCACCCAATCAATGTTCGACGGGCGCTTCATGCGATACAACGTCTTGGGGTGCGCGTGCTGCAACGGCATGTCAAGATACGGCAGGACCTGTTTGCTCGAAGCCATCACATCGATCAGCCGGTCGGTCACATAGCCGGGGTAGGCATACATGATGCGAATCCAGTCCATATCAGGGACGGAGGTGGTCAACTCTTCGAGCAACACCGCCAGGCCGTCCTTCAAGCCCAGGTCGTGACCGTAATCGGTCGTATCCTGCGCAATGAGGATCAACTCGCGCACACCCATATCCCGCAGCCGCTTGGACTCCTCCACGATCGCGTTGACCGGGCGCGAGACCGCCGTCCCTTTGATGAGCGGGATGGCACAGAAAGCACACGGTCGGCGGCAACCATCTGCTACTTTGAGATAGGCGCTTGCACCTGCCACCGAGACACGCAGGGCATCATGTTCATCTGTGCCGACAGTTTTTGCCTCCGGCAAATGATACAGCGGCTCAGGGTGCGGACCCTTGCGGAGTTCGCGCACCACTTGAACGATATCCATCCAGCGGCGCGTGCCCAACACCCCATCCACACCGGGTACTTTTTCGGCCACTTCCGCGCCATAACGCTGGGTGAGGCACCCGGCTGCGATCAGGATCTGGTTGTTGCGTTTGCCTTCGGCCAGTTCCCGCAACACGTCCAACGACTCCTGCTTGGCAGGGCCAATAAACCCGCAGGTATTGACGATCAACACATTGGCGCGGGCTGGGTCATCCACAGCGTGATAACCGTCGCGCAATAACAGCTGCGCCATCGAATCCGAGTCAACGGTGTTCTTGGCGCATCCAAGGGATACAAGATGAAACGTGTTTTTATTAGACAAAGTAATTCTTCCTTAACGCTAAAAGGTTATTGCACCGGGGTGCTGGTTGGCACAGGCGTCAACGTGGCAGGCGGTGTGGCGGTAGCCGGGAGCGTTGCAGTCGGGGTCAGGGTCGGCTGGGCTGTCGGCGTGATGACCTGGTCGGCAAAATAGATGATGTTCGCCACCTGTCCCTGCCCGCCCAGCAGGCCCAGGTCCTGACCATTATAGACGATGCGCAACGCCGCGCCACTGCCCACCAACACCTCAATGGACTGCTCCGCTTCGAAGGGGTAGGCCGTGCCCGGCACCACCCGCCCATTAAAGGCCTCTTCCCCATCCACGATCACGCGCATGAACGTCCGCTCAACCGCTACCAGATTGACCTGCACATTGACATTGGCGTTTTGGGTGGGGATCTGAACCGTGACAGTAAGGTCATCGATACCTCCCACCGGCACCAATGCCGGTGTAGCTGTGAACAACGATGGATCCACAGTAGCCAGCAATACATCTGAGATCGAAGGTGCGGTCGGCTGTACCTCTTGCTGACTTTGCAACTTCAAGACCTGATTGATCCCCCACACTGAAAAAGCGATCAACAGCGCCGCCATGCCAATGCCAAAGATCAGGTCACCGGCGATGAAACTGCGCATGGGCGGCAGGCTCGCCACAATGGGCTCGCCTGGTTTGCGGGCTGGCTTTTGCGGATTTTTCTCGCGATGCCGCGCTTGCAATGCATCGGCATAACGTAACAACAATGCATCCACGTCCAGGTCCAGAAAAGACGCATAGTTCGAAAGCATACCCCGCGTCTGCACAGTGGACGGCAGGTCTTCCATGGCACCGCGTTCGAGCGCCTGCAAATAATGCGCCTTAACGTGCGTGTTGCGCTCCACTTCGTCAAAATGCAGGCTCAGCAACTCACGACGACTTCGCAACTCGGCCCCGATCTCGCGGAAAATGATCGTGGACTCCAGACCATCATCCACCAATGGCCGCTCTTCCGCTTCAATCTCAGGGACGGCTGCTTCTTCCTCTGATTCCTGCACATCCACTTCGACCGGCGTCTCCTGCTTGCGCGCAGGTACAAGCGCGCTGACCCGGTTCAACCATGTCTGCCATAGATTATCAGAAGTGACGATGGAGTCAGCAGCGGGTGCGGTGGGTTGAGTCGCTTCGGGCTGAGAATTGACTGGTTGGACGGAAGCAGGCTCCGGTGGAGCGGGAGGCGGGGTTACATCTGCCGGGCCAATGATCTCCTGTTCAGGCTTTTGCGCCGCGCGGACCTCTTCCACAAGCTGGTCAAAGTCGAGGCCTAGATATTCAGCATAGTTGCGTAAAAAGCCACGGGCCTGCACCGGCGAAGGCAGGACAGAGAGGTCGTCACGCTCAAGGGCCTGCAGATATTGCAAGCGGATGCGCGTGGCGTCCGAGGCCTTCTCAAGAGTGAGATGCCGGGTTTCGCGAGCTGATTGAAGGCGTTGACCAATGGAATTCATGAGCAGAAACGAAACATCACCAGCACCCCATCATTCGGGAATGGACTGGTGATGTCATGGGACGTGAGGAGGAAAACTAGGCGGCGGCTTCGGTGGCTTCAGCAGCGGGGGCTTCGGCAGGCGCAGAATCTGCGGCGGGAGCCTCTTCGCTTTCAAGCGCTTCACCTTCGCGGTGAACGATGATCTTGACTTCGGGAACGAGGTCCATCGTCAGGCGCACGTGGGCGGTGAATTCGCCGAGGTTACGAATGGGCTGCATATCCACCTGCGATTTCTTAACCTCGTAGCGGGATTTTTCCTGAATGGCGGTGGCCACATCTTGCGTGGTGATCGAGCCATAGAGTTTGCCGGTTTCACCCGCCTTGGCGGCGAAGACCAGAGTGATGCTGCCGATCTGCGTGGCGAGGTCCTTCAACTCGGAATTGAGTTGAGCGCGGGTGATCTCGGCCTGCGCGCGAATGCGTTCAGCCTGCTTGATTGCGCCTGAGGTGGCAACCACGGCGAGACCCTGCGGGAGCAGGTAGTTGCGGCCATACCCGTCGGCGACTTTTTTGATGTCTCCGGCGCGGCCCAGTTTGTAAACGTCCTTGGTGAGTAATACTTTCATCTTGCTACTAGCCCTTTCTGGCAAAAGATTTACGGGCGAAGGGTACTACGCCCGGCGGCGAATTGTATCACAGGATTCCGCCTACGGTATCGGTTTTTCGGGCCAGGGTGCCAGGCGCACCACGCCCGTACCGGCCTGCTTGAGCAGCATTTTGAAGACTTCATCGGTGGGCTCATCGTAAGGCGAGTATTGGTACAGGTGCAATTCTCCAAACGAAGTGACCGTGGTGGTCATGGATGACGCAATGTACTTCAATGGTCCAAAGGCGCGGTGAGTGTATTCAAAGTAATCGATGCTGGCGTCCCTGTCCTGCTCAGACGATGAAAGCATCGTCCAATAGCGTTGAAAGAATGGGTATTCCGAGGAGTTGGAGAAAGCTTTCATCAAGTACTTGAAATACGGTTTCGAACGGGAACCCAGGCTGATCTCACGGAACGTCCGAATGGAGTTGATGGCATACTGGTCCCAGTTATCGGCAATTTGGCTACGGCTGATCAATTCCCGGTTGAAATTAACCCGAATCGCATTGTATCCGCCAGGGGTGCTCGGAGCCGTCTCGATCACCGAGGGCGAAATCTGATACAGCCCCAGCACGATCAGGTTCACAGCTACAAAATCGCCATATGAATCAATAATAAATGCCGGAAGCCGCAAATCGCCTACTACTTTAACCAACTTATCAAGGACTTTGCTGGCATTGAAAGCATCAGTGGCCATGCTCACTGTCGGCTGGCGCACCATTTGGGCTTTATCCAATCCGCTGGCAGCCAGAATGAACTCGATTCGCTCCACGCTAGTCAGTTGCAGAGCATTGATCAAGCTGAACAACAGCTCCGGCTCAAAGAACCGCTTTACTCCCCGCTCGATCTGGCTGATCACTGCAATATCTACATCGGCAGCCTCTGCCAATTGAGCCTGCGTCCAACCGAGATCATAGCGTAAAGCCGCTAGTAATTGACCAAAATCATCGCGATTCATACACACATCTCCAACTCAAAAAAATCTTTGAGCCGATTGTAAACTATTTTCCTTGTATTTGTGCAATATCTCACTACAATAAACTTATAACAAGTTCAAGGACTAAACCTCCATGAACCTGGGGGATACTGGGGGATCCGCAGTAGGGGGACCAGAGCCAAGCCAAGACCTCAATCTAGGTTGAGGTCTTTTCTTTTACCAAAATAAGAATATATAAAACCAAATATTTTGAATTTTAACCAAAACTATTGACTCTTTACCAACATCATGCTATTATGCCGCCAACGGAGACACCCAATGCCCCTCATTCCTCAATCCTGTCCCAGTTGCTCGTCTCAATTAGCCGTCACTCAACTCACCTGTACAACCTGCGGCACAGGCGTGGTCGGTAAATTCGAGCTTTCACCTTTCTTTCGCTTGCAGCCCGAAAGCCTGAAGTTTCTCGAGGTTTTCGTCCGCAACCGGGGCAATGTCAAAGAAATGGAGCGCGAGACCGGCGAATCCTACTGGGCCATCCGCCGCCAACTCGATGAAGTCATCGCCGAAATGGGCTTTGACGAGCCGCCCAAAGAAGACGACCTCTCTACTCAACGACAGGATGTTCTCTCCCGCCTCAGCCGGGGCGAGATCAACGTGCAGGAAGCCACCCGCCTCCTCAAACAACTCAACCAATAGCCAAAAGGAGACAGCCATGAACGGACCCAAAGAGCATTTATTGATTCTGGACATGATCGCCGAGGGCAAGATCACCCCCGAAGAAGCCGAGCAACTTTTTCAAGCCATGGGCGAAGTGGGACAAACCGCCTCCGACTCATCTGTGCCAGTTCCACCTCAACCGCCTTCCCTCCCTCCTTTGCCCAACCTCCCGCCCCTCCCCACCAGCGGACAGTTCTTCAAAGACCTCGTTACTGCCTTGCGCCAGGCCGGCATCGACCACATCACCGTCAGTGACCTGCAGGAGTTGCAGAATCACAACCTCACCGCCGAATACATCCGTGAAATGACGGCGCTGGGCGTGGAGCCAGACGGCCTCGGCGAATGGATCAACCTCCGCATCCACGATATCACCCCGCGCTACGTGCGGGAACTGCGCGAGATGGGCATCACCGACCTCGACGCGAGTGAATTAACCGAACTTGCCATCCACGATATTTCACCCAAATATGTATCTGAACTCAAACAGGCCGGACTGAAAGACCTCGACATTGATGAACTTGTGGAATTGAGCAATAACGAAGTCTCCGCCAAATACATCGCCGAGTTGGGCGCCGCCGGCATCAAAGGCCTCGATGTGGACGAACTCATCGAACTCAGTCAACACGAAGTCTCCCCCAAATACATCAGCGAACTCCGCGAGCAGGGTCTCAAAGACCTCGATGTGGACGACCTGGTGGAATTGAGCAATCACGAGATCTCGCCCGAATACATCGCCAGACTCAAGAGCCTCGGCCTCAAAAAATTTGATATCGACGACCTGGTGGAATTGGCGACTCACGAAGTCTCCCCGGAATACATTGCCCAGTTACAGGAATTGGGTTTGAAGAACCTTGATGTGGATGAATTGGTGGAACTCAGCACGCATCGCATCAACCCCGAGTTTCTCAAAGCCCTGCACGACTTCGGTTTCGACGACCTAGACGTGGACGAGATCATCGAATTGGGTACACACCGGGTGACTGCACGCTATCTCGCTGAGATGAAGGAGGCCGGTCTGGGCGATGTGGATGTAGACGAATTCGTGGAACTGCGCATCCATAACGTGACCCCCAAGTTCGTTCGTGAATTGCGTGAAATGGGCTTCAAAGACCTGCCCGTCGACGACCTGGTCGAGATGAGCATCCACCATGTGACGCCGCGCTTCATCCGTGAGA
>CAZJMZ010000035.1:0-18153 GCA_964547115.1 uncultured Anaerolinea sp.
TCGTTCGTGGGGCTCGGAATGGTGCTGGCTGGGTTGTTGGGTGAGAATTCACGCCACAATCTTTCACGAGGCCTGCGCAATATTGCCACCGGCGTGGTGCTGGCGCTGGTATTTGGCACGTTGTTCGGCGGCCTGAACATCCTCGGCGAATTCGGCGTGCCGATTCTGATCATATTGCTGGGTGTATTCATTCTGGCGCGCGGCATTCTGCGTGGCGGGAAGGTGAATTATGAAGCGTGAAAATATCTTTTGGGGTGTGGCTTTGATCCTGTTTGGCGTGTTGCTGTTTCTGCAGCAGCAGGGTGTGATCGCCAATGTGTTCAGCTTTTTCTGGCCGCTGGCTCTGATGTTGATGGGCAGTTGGCTGGTGTTGAGTGTTTATTGGCGGCCTGCGCCGGGCTCGTTGGAAGAGTTCAAGGTGGCGTTGGGTTCGGCCAGGCAGGTGCGTTATAAGTTCGCGAATGGCGCGGCTCAGGTGCGCATTGCAGGTGGGGCTCCGGCGGGGCAGGCCCTTGTAGGGTTGACCGGAGTCGGCATGGATGTAAAAAGCCGCTCGGAAGGTGACAGCCTGCGGGTGGATGTGGATGCGGGTCCATCCTTTATCCCGTTCGTCGGGCCATCGGGTGGCGTCTGGCAATATCAACTGACCGAAGAGGTGCCTGCCACTGTGATCGTCGAATCAGGTGCCAGTACCTTCGAAATGGACCTAAGCCGTGTGTTGGCCGAGCGCATCGAGTTGAGGGTGGGAGCCAGCTCATTGCAAGTGACCCTGCCGGCTCGTGGCCGTTCCTTTTTGCAGATCGAAGGCGGTGCTGCCAGTTTTGACCTGCGCGTGCCGGACGGCGTGGCCGCGCGGATCGTGGATGTGGAAGGGATGACCGCCCTGCACGTGGATAAGGACCGTTTCCCTGAATTGGCTTCCGGCGGGTATCAATCGGCTGATTATGACAACGCCACGAATCGGACCGAGATCGCGGTTCGGGCAGGCGTGGGTTCGGTGACGGTGAAATAAAGGAGGCTTGTGATGAAACGATATGACCCGCGCTTGTGGCTGGGCGGCCTGTTGATCCTGGGCGGCCTGCTGGCTTTGCTTGAGAACTTGAATATCATCTCCAGTGTTGGCGATGTGTTTTGGGGGCTGATCTGGGGCGGGGTGGGGCTGTATTTTCTCAACCGCCTCATCACGCAAAAGGAATGGTGGGCGGCCTTCCCGGCGTTTGCGTTGCTGGGCGTGGCGGGATCGCTCCTGCTGCCCGATGTTCTGGACGTCTATGGTGGCCTGGTGTTCTTCGGCGGCATGGCGTTAGCTTTCTTGTGGGTCTATTTCACCGATACCACGCGCTGGTGGGCGATCATCCCTGCCGGAGTGATGCTTACACTGGGTGTCATTTCTGTACTCGATGAACTCGGTGGTTTCGAAACCGGCGGCGTGTTGTTCCTGGGGCTTGGGCTCACCTTCTTCCTTGTGGCACTTTTGCCCGGCGGGCGGACGCGCACCTGGGCCTTGATCCCCGGCGCCCTGCTGGCGGTCTTTGGCGCGATCCTGGGTACCCCCTTTGCAGGGGTGACACAATACATCGCCCCGGTGTTGTTGATCGTGCTGGGCGGGTATTTCGTAGTGCGGTTTTTCCGGCCCTCTTCGACTTAGGTTTACCTGCCTGTCTTGCTTTTTGTGTTGAGCGATGCAAATAGAAACAGGGCGCACATTGCGCCCTGTTTCTATTACCAGCCTGCCCTCCCAGGCACACTGTTTATTTTTCGCGAATGCTTTGCCCCTGCGTGATGATGGATTGCACCTGTTCGCTGGCGTTACTCCAACGTCCCGAGACCGAATTGGCCAACTGCGCCATGATCTCCCGGCCTGCTTCGGGGTGGTCAACGCACAACTTGCGCAGATCGTTGCCCCGCAGGCGCATGGCCGAAAGCTGCTTGATGGCCACCGCCGACGAGGTGTACATGGGGCTGCCCACTACCGCCGACCAGCCGAATAACCCGCCCTTCTCCACATGCGAAACGGTGATGGCCGCGCCATCATACGGTTTGTACGAAATCTCCACCTTGCCGGTAACGATCAGGTACAAATAAACCGCGGGCATGCCTTGTTGCAGCACAACCGTGCCAGCGGTGCAGGAGAAGGGTTCAAAAAGCGATTGGAGTAGATCCATGGAGTTCGATGATAGCTGTTTAAGGAAGGGGAGCCGTTTCACTACAGAATCCCTTTTGGGCATGTTACCTGTGGTCGAAATGACATTCCAGTAACAAATATCCCTAATTGTGTGACATTCGTCATCTATCAAAACCCGGCCTCGCGCAGCGGTTATACTTGCCCCATGCAACCCTCTGTTTCCCGTCGGATCATCCCCCTGGCTTTGCTTGCCCTTGGATTGTTGCTCATCGCTGTAGCTGTCTACTCGATTTTGCAGGAAGCTCCGCCTCCCTCCGACCTTTCAGCTGTTCCTGTCCAGGTGAATTATCCCGCCCCCGAACTGACCCTCGCCACCACCCTCGGCGAATACCGCTCCCTTACTGATTATCGCGGGCAGGTGGTGCTGGTTAATCTGTGGGCCACGTGGTGCCCGCCATGTAAAGAAGAGATGCCTGCCTTGCAAGCCTTCCATGATAAATACGCCGATCAAGGCTTCACCATTATCGCCATCAACGATGGCGACCCCTCGGCCGATGTATTGCAATTCGTCGAAGATTATGGCCTCACTTTCCCCGTCTGGCTTGACCCCACCTACATGGCCACCGAACAAGCCTTCAAGACTCTCAACCTGCCCTCCTCGTTCGTGATCGACCGTGAGGGAACCATCCGCCTGAGTTGGGTGGGGGCCATCAGCCAGCGCATGTTGGAAAAATACGTTACTCCCCTGATCGAAAACACCCCATAATCAAATCAAACTATTTGCCTAACGCCTCACTTTGCCTCTGAGCGGATCTGGCTTGGCGCGTCTGAGCAGGTGCAGGCCGTGACGGTCAACGGTCCGCGTTGCAGCGTGCCTTCGTAGGCCTTGGACCCGGCCGCAGCCACCCAGCCCTCGAAGTTGAAGGCCAATGTGCCGCTGGCGGGGATCCATTCGCCGTTGTATTTGCGCGCCACATGCACATGTGTCCCGGTGGACGAGCCGCCCTCGCAGGAGGGATAGCCCACCACGTCCCCGGCGGTGACTTCGCGGCCAATGGGCACGCGTCCCTCGGTGGCGAGGTGCAGGTAGAACAAAACCCAACCGGTGCGTTCATCGCCGTCTTTGTCGAGGTCGATGATGATGCCATCGATGCTGGAACGGACGACCAGGCCATCGGCCATGGCTACGGCGTATTGGTCGTTTTGGGCCGTGAAACAGCCCGAAGTTTCAGAGGCGGGCGCAAAGTCCACGGCGGCGAATGGTTCGCCGGTACCCCAGCCGGTGTGTGGTCCACCGGTGTAGGCCCATGCAAAGTCAGAGCGGAAGGGCAGGCGCAGTTGGGGTTGTTGGAGGCTGCCAGGGATGAGAATGGGGCGGTCCAGCCACGGGTCGCCGAACAAGGTCTGATAGGTACGGGCCAATCCATCGGGGGAGATGGAGGCGTTGAACTCAGTCCCGGTGTAGAGTTGCGCGAAGTAGTATTGCAATGCCGCCGAGCCTGCGTTTTGCCACGGGTCCGGGCGGAAGATGGTCTTATCGAGCAGTTCCCACTCGGTCAGTTGCCCGGTACGCCAGCGATAGTAACCGTTGTTGAGTGTATTGGCGGCGATGACGAGTTGCAGGTAGGGTGAGTCGTAATACGTGCGGCGGAAACCGAGCAGGTATTTCGTGGTCGGGCGTTCGGCTTGGGTTAGCGCGCCGGTCTGGTATTCGAGCAGGGCCAGTAACAAGCGCGGATTGACGCTGTAGTTGGCGGCCACATACTCCACGACCTCAGCGCCATTGCGCATTTTGTCCCCGGCGTAGGCGCGATAATCTTTCCACCAGCCGGTGGTGGACGCGAGAAAGGCCGACGTGCTGAAGCCGACTTGTGAAGGTCCATTCACGAACGCAGAATCGGGCAGGCTTTGATAGGTAGTGCCCCAGAACGGCAGATAGTAAATGGGGATGCGCATGGGCATGCCGGGGGGCATGGTGGTGGCATCATCAGGAATGATGGGGTTGGCCGCGCGGATTTCGGCGATGGTGGTGTTGAAGCGAGCCGCGAGGGCAGGCAGGGTATCGCCATCCTGGGCGATGTAGTCCACGAGTTCGCCGGGGCCATATTGCGGGCGGCCGGGTGCCGTGGTGGCTTGGACCGTAGGCGCCAGCGGTGTGATCATGCCAGCGATGGCGGGTGTGGTGTTTGGAGTGGTGCAGGCGGTGATGAGTTGGGCCAACAGGCTGATGATCGAGAGCAGGGCGAAAGGGCGGATGTTATTCACCATCTGTGCGTGTGATCAACGACACCGCCGCGCCGTTGACATCGGCGGTTACCACTTGCCCGGTGCGCACCAGACGCCCCAAATAGGCTTTGGTCCCGGCCTCTGCCGTCCAGCCGCTTAAGTTGAAGGGGATCGGGCCATCGGCCAGCATCCATTCGCCGTTGTATTTTCGGGCGATGTGTGTGTGCGTGCCGGTCGAGACGCCGCCTTCGCAGGAGGCGTGCCCGATCTTGTCGTATAGGTTGACCCAGGTTCCCACTTCCACACGTCCCTTGGAAGCGATGTGCAGATACATGATATTCCAGCCGGTTTGTTCGCGGCCGTCGCCATCGAGATCGATCACCACCACACCGTTCCCTGAACGGACGACCAACCCCGGTGCGATGGCTGTCACCCACGCTGGTGAGACGTAACAACCACTCTTATCGTTGCGCGGCGCGAAGTCGAGCGCGGCCAATGGCCCGTTTGCCCCCCAGGCGCTGTGTGGGCCACCGGTGAAGGCCCAGGTTACATTGGTTTCGAACGGCAGGCTCATGGGCGGTTGTGAAAAACTGGGCGGAAAAAAACTGGTAATGCTGCTGGCCCGCGTCCACGGGTCACCGAACATGCCCTGATAAAAAGCCGGGAAGCCGCTGGTCGCATCCATTATCCGCAGCCATTCGTTCCATGTATGTAGTTTTGAGAACAAGATCATCACGGCCACTGTGCCAGCATTGAGGGTCGGGTCGAGCCGCAGGGTCTTGCCATCCGTGAAGGTCACTTCGGTCAATGTGCCGTTGCGCCAGCCGTAGTACCCCTGTGACATTTGATTGATGGCCCAGGTCAGCTGCCCGAACATACCCGTATTGAGGTAATTCTCATACCCCAGCGGATACTTGGCACGGAACTCGTTGGCGGGTTTTCCGCGTACCCATTGTGACTCATAATCCAACACCGCCAGCAACAGGCGCGGGTTGACCGAGTTCTCAGTTGCCAGGCGTTGAATGCCTTGGGCGCTGGTTGTCCAGCCGGTGGTGCCCAAATATTCGCGATAGGTCGCCAGATATCCATTGGCCGCTTGAATATAGGTTTCGATCTCAAAATCCAGTGCGGTGGCAGAGAAGACAAATTCACTATCAGGGATGAATTGTAATGCGGGTGTGTATTCGGTTAACGGATCGCGGCGGTCAGGGATGATCAGCAGTGTGCCTTGATCGATGTATCCGTCCTGGGGCAGGGTCTTGGGCGACGTGATCTCGCTCGGGCTCACCCCAAACCTGTTCGCTACAGCCGGGAGCCAGTCTCCGCTTTGAGCGTAGTACAGGATCGTATCGGCGGCGAAAGTGGGGGTGGGTGGTTCGGGTGTGCTGGAGGCTGGTAAGGTCACGAACGCTTCGATCAACGAAGTGGGTGTGGAGGTCGCCTGGGGTGACAAAGCGGTGGGTGTTTGCTCTACAAAGACCACTTGCGAAGCTGGTGTTGTGGTGGTGTATAGTGAAACACTGCCACCAACCGGTGTAGGTGTTTGATATTGACCCCATAGGGATACATTACCGACACAACCCGTTAGCAGGGCTGTGATGACGAGCAAAGGCAAAATTCGTTTGACAGGCATGGCGCGTGGCTGCATTATACCTGTTGGCAGTGACCAACAGTGAAACCTAATCTGGGGTTCATCTCGAGATCTGGTTTACGCCCTCAAGTACGCCTTCTTCGGCCGTGAGTTGTACGCCATTGCGGAAAAGCGACCCAAAATATTCCACGCCGTCGCCTTTGGAGACCCAACCATCGAGGTTGAACGGTAGTGGCCCATCGGCTGCAACCCATTCGCCGTTGTATTTGCGGGCAAGATGCAGATGAGTGGCGTTGGAGACACCGCCCTCACAGGATGGATGCCCGATGCGCTCCCCGGCGTAGACATAAGTGCCCACCGCCACACGTTCGCCCGAGTCGATGTGCATGTAGAGTACGTTCCAGCCCGTTTGTTCGTAGCCGTCATTGTCGAGGTCTTGCATCACGGCCCCATCCTCCGAGCGGACGATCAAGCCATCAGCCACAGCAGTGACCCAGAAGGGGCTGGTCGCGCAGCCTCCGGCCACGCCGGGCGGGGCAAAATCGAGCGCGGCCCAGGCTGAGCCTGAGTCCCAGCCGCCGTGCGGGCCGCCGGTGAAGGACCAGGTGTCGCCGTCAGCGAAGGGCAGGCGCATCGGAGGCTGAAGCAGGTTGATGGGCATCAGTGAAGCGATATCGTAGTCGAAGGGATAGCCGAAGAGTTGGTTATAGGTTTGGAAGAGGCCGAGTTCGCCGGTGTCGTAATCCCAGGTGGCGCGGTCGTTGCCTTTGGAGAAGAAGTATTGCACGCCGGCCGTGCCCGCGTTGACCGTGGGGTTCATGGGTACGTATGTGCCATCGCCCAGTGGCAAAGCGGCAAGGGCGTTGGCGCGCCAGAGGTAGTAGCCACGGTTGAGGTTATCGGCGGCCCATGCGAGTTGACGATATAGCCCGGTGCGGAAGTAATCGTAGTTGCCGAGGGGATAATCCACGTTGGCGGGTGTTGGGTTGGTGAGCCAGCCGGAACGGTATTCAAGCAAGGCCAGCAGGATGCGCGGGTTGACGGAGTAATTGCGGGCGATGAGTTTTACAACCTGCGCGCCGGTGAGATATTCGCCGTTGACTTCCTGAGTGTAGGCGTTGAGATAGCCGTTGTAGTTGGCGAGGAAGGCGTCCACGTCGAATTGGATGGCGGCGGGGCTGAAGACCAGCTCTGAATCGGGAATGATCTTGAAGGCTGAACCTGCGGCCGCATCGATGGAAACGGGTGGGATGTTGAGTACCTGCCCGACGGATAATACGCTATCGGCGGTGAGACCGTTGGCATCGAGCAGCGTTTGCAGCGAGAGACCGTAGCCTTGTGCAATGGTGCCCAGCGTATCGCCGGGCTGCACGATATATTGCTCTTGCACATTCCGCGCCGTGGGCAGTGCGTGTGGGGCATCGGGCGTGGGTGCAAAGGAGGCGGAATTTTGCGAAGGCAGAGCCACGGATAACGGCGCGCGGGTGGGTGTGGGTCCATTGGGGACGCGGGTGGCCGGGCTGTAGATGGATTGGCCTTGCGCCGAGGGGTTGTTGTTTGCGCTTACGGGGGCGAAGGGATCATAAGTAGGATAGGCAGTGGGGGTGACGGCCTGTCCACAGGCGGTGAGTAGAACGACCAGCAGCAACAGAGAAAAACGCCGGGTGTGTAACATGGTAAAGATTCTACCAAACCGGGTGCAGAAACAAAAACGAGCAATGAGTTTGTCACTGCTCGTTTTTGTTGGCGTGAGGGACAGTTCAGCCTGAAAAGCCGGTGCCCATGATGTAGTTTTCGAGACCTTTGATCTCGCTTTCCTTGTTCTGGAGCATGGCGGTCAGCACATCGCGGATGGAGACCATGCCGACAAGTTGGTCGTTCTCGACCACCGGCAGATGGCGGAAGTGGTGTTCGTCCATGAGCGCCATGCATTGCTCGGCAGAGGTATCCATGGTGACAGTGTACATGCTGCGAGTCATCACGTCTGCCACGCGGGTATCTTTGGCGGTGCGCCCAGCCAGTTCGCCCTTGAGCAGATAATCACGCTCGGTGAAGATACCCACGAATTTGTGGTCTTCGGCGACAAGGACCGCACCGATGTGCGCATCTGCCATAACCTTCAACGCATTCAGAACAGTGTCGGTGGTGGATACGGAAACATTGCCTGCCTTGCCTTTGCCTTCCAAGAGTTTGCGGACGGTGCTCATCGATTGACTCCTTTGGGGTTTGGGATATACCCTGTCATTATTATCGAGATTGACATGCAGGGTTAGTTGCTTTGTTCACGTTTATGCCGGAGTTTTATCACCCTGTCTCAGTGGAACGCAGGCGTGAGAACCACAGAATGAAGCCGAGATTGAGCAGGATACTGACGAAGACAATCCAGACCATCGCGTTGGGGCCGATGCGCTCGAAGGCCTGACCAATGCCCGGTGGGATGGCCATACTGCCGAGGCTGCCACCGACGAGGAATAAGCCGGTGATGGTGCCTGTGATGTGGATGCGTTCTTCGGCGAGGGACAGGAGGGTGGGGAAGATCGAAGCCAGCGAAAGGCCGAGGAGGATGGTCCCGACCCAGAGGATGGCAACAGAATCGCGGAAGAGGAGAATCAGGCCCACGCTGAGGATGCAGCCGATGAAATCAATGAGCAGGATCGAGAGGGGTTTGAGGCGGGTCGAAATATAGATGCCAAGCAAACGCCCGAGTGTGAAAAAGCCCCAAAAGGCGGATGTCAGATAGTTGGCGGTGATCTCAGTCCCCATGCCGCGTTTGAAGGCGTAGGCGTAGATCCAGTTGCCGTATCCAACCTCCATGCCCACATAGACCGCGAAGCAGGTGACCATGATGGCCACCGGCAGGATGGGAAAGGGTGCGTCTTGGTGGTGTTCGGGCACGGCGCGTGGTTGCGGACTGGGGAGGGTCCAGGTGAAGAGGGCGATGGGCAGCGCGGTGATGGCAAACGACCAATAGACCCAGTAGATCTCGCCTGTGGCGGCGAGCACACGCGCCATGATGAGCGGAGCGATGAATGCGCCAATGCCGAAAAAGGCGTGCAAGCCATTCATGAACGGACTGACCTTCTCATTGTGGAGCCATAACAAGAGGGTGTTGCACCCAACATCGAGCGAGCCTTTGACTATCCCCAACACAGTGACGACGATGACCAGCGCGGTCAGTGTGTTGGCCAGCGGGACAAAGACGATCAGAATGGCGATGATGGCCAGCGTGAGGGCCAGGATGCGGTTGCCGGGCAGCCGGTCATACAAACGGCCGCTGAAATAGGAACCGAACAGGTAACCAAGAGAACCCCAAAAGAAGGTCCAGCTAATGGCGCCGATGGTGCTGGAAGTGTGTTCGGCCAGTGTGAGCAGGGCAGGGCCTTCCACGCCGATGGTGAGACCGAGCAGAATGAAGGCCAGAAAATAGGCTGCGGTGATGGTGTATTTTTGAGTCATGGGGCGAGTATATCATCCGTGCCGCAGAGCTTTTGCGCCGCGCATTTCATCTGGTTTTATTTGGGTGGCAGAGACAATGCAAAATCGACCCCGATCTTGACCCAGGCAGCGAGTTGTTTGGCGGTCTTGCATCCGGCTGGCTCCACCATGATCCAGCCCTTCATCGCGCGTGGACCGTTCTGCATGGTGAAGATTTTGACATGCGATTTTTTGAGATACGTCTCATACTTGTCAACCGGTACCCGCACGATCAGGTCGTTGCCAAGGATGCCGCAAGCCATGTTGCCATGCAAGAGATAGCCCACGCCACCGAACATCTTCTTTTCAATGACCGGTACGCCCTGTAACTCGGCGCGAATCCGTTCTGCCAATTTCAGATCGTACGCCATCTTCCTCCGAATCGCCAACAGCTAAAGAACTACCCTGTCCCAAACTGTCTGTCGCCTGCATCACCCAAGCCCGGCACGATGTACGCACGTTCGTTGAGATGATCGTCAATCGCGGCCACATGGATGTCGATATCGGGGTGGGCGGTTTGCATGGCCTTGATGCCCTCCGGTGCGGCAATGAGGCCAACGAACTTGATCTTCTTTGCCCCCCATTTTTTCAGCACATCGGCGGTGGCGGTGGCCGAACCGCCGGTGGCCAGCATTGGGTCAAGGATGAGGCAGACCGAAACACGCGGCTCGAGCGGGAGTTTGTTGTAATATTCCACGGGACGCAGGGTGTGCTCATCACGATACAAGCCGATATGCCAGACCTCGGCGCTGGGCATCAGTTCCCAGAAGCCTTCCACCAATCCCAACCCGGCGCGCAGGATCGGCACCAACCCGATTTTTTCCTGCAACTCCTGCCCGGTCATTTTTTCGAGCGGTGTCTCCAGTTCACGGGGCATGGTGGCCAGGTCGGCCGTGGCTTCATAGGCCAGCAGGGCTGCGATCTCGCGCACCAACTCGCGGAATTTCTTGGGCTCTGTTCTTTTGTCTCTGAGGCGGGAAAGTTTATGAGCGACCAGCGGATGGTTCGAAGCGTAGACGTTGGGCATGGAGTTCCTCCGAAAAGTAGATTGCCTTATTATAGCCCTCCCTTGTTTTCAACGCAGGGCCCTCAAGAGAATGGGCAGGACGGTCAACGCGCCGCAGGCGCACACTCCAATGACCAGGAGCGTCAGGCAGGTGGGGAGGAAGTAGCGGATCTGCGTCCAGCGTGCGTACGCATTCCAGGCGCGCGTGGCGATCGGTTGTGCCTGGCGTAACAACACTTCCGGCTCGAACTCTGAACCCTGAGTCTGTATGCTCTCGCGGAGCGGTTCCTCTGCGATGGGTGTGGTTTCCGTTCGCAGCGCTGCAGGAATGGTGAGCTTGGTGCCGCAATACATGCAACTCATTTGGGCCCGCCCGGGGCTGGGGTTGTTGGGCGCGCCACAGGCGCTGCATTCAAAAGTGGTTTGGGTCATGATGGTGAAGCCTCCGTCGTTCCATTATATGGAGTTACCGTTCGCTGTGCCAGAGATACAGGTAGTTTTGCCCGGATTTCTGAATCGAAAATAAGGAAATTTGTCACAATCAAACGAATGGGGGTAAAATGAATGTCGTATGGCACGTCAACGAAACGGTTGCCCTCGGCGGCCGTTTTTTTGTTAAACCAACCCCTCCGGGGAAGCGTGCGTCTCAACTTTGACAGAAAGCATCTATGCCAGCCAGACCCTCAACCCAGCCTCTCATCGAACTACGTGACGTGGTCAAGACCTATTCCACGGCAGCGGGCGAATTCACCGCTCTGCGTGGCATTCACTTGCAAGTGAATGCCGGGGAATTTGTAGGCATTGTCGGCAAGTCCGGCGCGGGGAAATCCACACTGCTCAACATGATCACCGGGGTGGACCATCTCACCTCCGGCGAAGTCAAAGTCCATACCAACGGCTCGGCGGTCACGATCCATAACATGGACGAAGATGCCGTGGCCTTGTGGCGCGGGCAGAACATGGGCGTTGTCTTTCAGTCGTTCCAACTGCTGCCCATGCTCACGCTCGTTGAAAACATCACCCTGCCCATGGACCTGTGCGGCAACTTCAATCCCCGGCAGTCCCGCCAGCGCGCGCTCGACCTGTTGCGGCTGGTCGAGATCGAAGAACACGCCGATAAGCTGCCTGCCTATATCTCCGGCGGCCAGCAACAACGCGTGGCCATTGCACGCGCGCTGGCCAACGATCCACCCATCCTCATTGCCGATGAACCCACCGGCAGCCTAGACTCGGTCACCGCCGAACACATCTTCGAAGTCTTCGAGCACCTTGTCACCGAACAGGGCAAGACCATTGTGATGGTGACGCATGACCAATCGCTGGCCTCCAAATTCTCGCGCACCTTGCGGATCGTGGATGGGGAGTTGCAAGCGCACCTCGAAACAGAAACAACCCCGGCTGAGAGTGGGAGGCGCAAATGAGTCCGCGTCGCTCCACCCGTAAACCTGCTCCTCATCAACACGCCATGTCCTCCGCTGAAGCCATGATCGACATGCATGGCGTAGTCAAGCGCTTCAAGAATGCAGCGGGCGAGTTCACCGTCCTCAAAGGCGTGGACCTCACCATCAACCGCGGCGAGTTCGTCTCGATCGTGGGCAAATCAGGCAGCGGGAAATCCACCCTGCTGAACATGATCACCGGCATCGACCATCCCACCGACGGGCGGGTGGTGATCGGCGGGACGGATATTTACACCAATATGACCGAAAGCCAGCGCTCCAAATGGCGCGGGCGCAACCTGGGCATTGTGTTCCAGTTCTTTCAGCTGATGCCGATGCTGACCCTGCTCGAGAACGTAATGCTGCCCATGGATTATGCCGAGTTGTATGACTTTGACGAACGGCCTAAACGCGCCATGCAAATGCTCGAGTTGGTGGGGCTGGAGCAGTTCGCCAATAAATTACCGGTGCTGGTTTCCACCGGGCAGCAGCAACTGGCCGCCATTGCGCGCGCGCTGGCCTGCGACCCGCCGCTGCTGGTGGCCGATGAACCCACCGGCAACCTTGATACGAAATCAGCCAACACCATCATCGACCTGTTTGAAGCGCTTGCCCGGCAGGGCAAGACCGTGGTCATGGTGACCCACGATCCCTCACTGACCTCGCGCACCACGCGCAACATCATCATCGCCGACGGTGAACTCATCAACGAGACCATTGCCAGATCCCTGCCGTGGCTCAGGCACCGGCACATGATGGAATTCACAAAACTGGCCGAGACGCGCACTTACCAGCCCAAGGCCACCATCCTCTCGCGCGATGAACACATCGAAAATTTCTTTATGATCCACAAAGGCGAAGTGGAAGTGGTCCTGCAGGATCGCAAGAAGCAGGAAACCATAGTCTCGCGTTTGAAGCCAGGCGAATTCTTTGGCGAGATCGAACTGCTGCGGGGTGGCAAGTCCCTGGCAAATGTGCGGGCTGCTGCTGAAGAGCCCGTGGAAGTGCTGACCATCAAGCGCAGCGACTTTCAGCGCGTGATGAACGAATCACCGATCACTGCCGAGGCGGTCGGCAAGATCGTGCAGCAACGGCTGGAAGCCCATCGCGCAGCCGATAGCCGTCAGCGCGGCTTTTTGGCGTCGCTGTTCCAGCGGAAATAAACATTCAACCACGTGTAGACCCGGTATACCCTATGAAACCTCGTTGGCGTAAAGTATTCCATGACCTGTTCGATAACCCGGCCCGCACCCTGCTGGTGGTCTTTTCCATTGCGGTGGGCGTGTTCTCCATTGGCGTGATCGCGGGCGCCTACCAGATCATCTCGAACGATATGAGCATTTCGTACGCGGCCAACCAGCCTGCCAATATCGAAATGCGCATGACGAACTTTAACGATGATACGCTGGCCTCCATCCGCAACCAGCGGACCGTCAATAACGCCGAGGCGCGGCGGGTGTTCAATATGCGCGTGCGCGTGCCCGGTACCGAAAAATGGACCACGCTCGACGTGACCGCCTTTGAAAGTTTTGAAGAGAACACCATCAACTTGTTGAAGCCCATCGAGGGCTCAACTGTGCCAGGCAAGCGCGAAGTCCTGCTCGAGATGGATGCCTTGCAAACCTTGAATGTGGGTGTGGGCGGCCTGCTCGAATTCCAATTGCCTGATGGGTCCACCAAAACGATGCCGGTGGTTGGTATTGTGCAGGATACTGCGGCGGGCGCGGGCGATTTCCTCGCCGACCCCTTTGCTTATATCACCCTGGATACCCTGCAAGCTCTTGGGCAGCCCAAGTTGTACAACCGCGCCCTCATCACGGTGAGCGGTGACGGCGATGACCCGGTGCATATCCGGGAAGTGGGCGGGGCGTTAAAGGACAAGATCGAAAAGAGTGGTGTGTCTGTCATCCGTGCGCGGTATTCAGAGACCCATCAACACCCGCTGGGAAGCACCATCAACGCGGTGCTGGGTATCTTGCTGGCGTTGGGTGTGTTGATCGTGCTGCTCTCCAGTTCACTGATCGCGAACACCTTGAGTGCGTTGCTCAATCAGCACCTGCGGCACATTGGCGTGATCAAACTGGTGGGCGGGCAGCGCAAGCAGGTCTTCCGCATGTATATTACGCTCATCATGTCGTTCGGTGTGATCGCGTTGGCGATCGCTGTGCCGTTCGGCGGATTGGGCGCGTACGGGCTGGCGGAGTTCATTGCCAGCCAGTTGAGCTTCAGCCTGCTGGGTTACCGCATCGTGCCGGTGGCGTTCCTCGTTCAGATCGCCGTGGGTTTGTTCGTCCCGTTGATCGCGGGGCTGGCGCCGGTGCTTAACGGCTCACGGATCACTGTCCTGAAAGCCCTTAGCGGAGATCTGGCTGAGGACGAGGTGCAATTCAAAGACGGTGAGATGCGGCTCTCCTGGTTCGATTGGGCGCAGGTCAAGGTGACGCGTCTGCTGGCGGCGCGCGGCATCCATATCCCACGTCCGTTCATTATTTCACTGCGTAATACCTTCCGCAGAAAAAGCCGCCTGGCATTGACTTTATTCACGCTGACCATGGGCGGAGCGATCTTCATTTCTGTGTTCAATGTGCGCGTCTCTTTGCATGAGTACATCGGACAGATCGGCAAATATTTCCGCGCCGATGTGACGCTGGACTTCGACCAGTCCTATCGCTTGCAGGAGATCGAGCGGGAGGTGATGCAGGTGGATGGCGTGTTGCAAGTGGAAGGCTGGCAGTTTTCAGGCGGCGAATTGATGGACGACCAGGGAAATGTTGTGGAAAACATCACGCTGCTGGCGCCGCCTGCCGAGAGCAGGCTTGTCCAGCCGATCCTGGTGGAGGGGCGTTGGTTGCGCCCTGACGATGTGCGCAAGATGGCCGTCAGCGAGGGCTTGAAGAAATGGTACCCCGACCTCAAGGCCGGTGATTCCATCAACATGCGCATCAATGGCCGCGATGAAGTCTGGCAGGTGGTCGGCTTTTTCAAGTTTGTCGCGCAGGAAGGTATTCTGGGGTATGCGCCCTTTGAATATATTTCCGAGATGAACGACCAGGTGAATCGCTCGTTCTCCTACCGCATCGTGACCGAACAGCATGACCGCGCCTACCAGGATGTGAAGGCCGCAGAGTTGGATAAATACATGCGTGACTTGGGCTACAAAGTGCGGTTAGCCGAAGCCGGGAGTGCTTCACTGGATACGGCAGTGGAAAGCCTCGACATTCTGGTCGTGTTCCTGCTGATCATGGCGGTGCTGACGGCCATCGTCGGCTCGATGGGTCTGACCGGCACCATGGGCATGAATGTGCTGGAGCGTACACGCGAGATCGGCATCACCCGCGCCATCGGCGCCGATGATCGCGCCGTTATGCGCACGGTCATTGCCGAGGGCGTGGTCATCGGCGTGCTCTCATTCGTTCTGGCGATCCTGCTCTCCATCCCGTTCACATATGGGCTGTCCACCATCGTCAGCCTGGCGATCTTCCAGACCCCGATCGATGTAGTGTTCACCTATCTCGGTTATGCCATCTGGCTGGGACTTGTGCTGTTCCTGTCCACAGTGGCGAGCATTCTCCCGGCGCGTAATGCGTCACGGCTCACCATCCGCGAAGTGCTGGCGTACGAATAAGAAAACAAACCTGCAGGGCAGGTGGAACCCGATAGGAATTGAAGGTTTCCATCGTTACAATCCCTGTGCCAATCAACGAAAGAAGGAAACAACAATGAAGATGTTCAACACAAAAACTGTATTTTTACTCAGCGCTGCACTGCTGATGGTTGCCCTTTCGGCCTGTGCCGCTGCACAGCCTGAAGCCACGCCGCAGCCCTCCCAGCCGGTGGCGGCCGCGCCTGAAGGCGTGGTGGCTGAAGGTAAATTGCGCCCGGCGCGCGCCGCGAATCTTGCCTTCCAGGCCCGTGGCACGGTGGACGCGATCAACGTCCAGATCGGTGACACGGTCAAAAAAGGCGACGTGCTGGCGAAGCTGGCGAACTTTGAATTGGCCAATGCGCAACTCACCGCCGCCAATCTTGAATTGACGCAGGCGCAGCAGGCCTACGACCAGTTGATCCGCACCGAGGGGCTGGATCGCGCCTCAGCCTGGACCAGCTACCTTCAAGCGCAGCAAACTCGCGCCACGGCGGAACGTGCCTGGGAGGCGCTCGATCTTACCGATATCGATAATCGCACCGACGACGCCAAGGCTGAAGTGGAAGACCGCCAGAAAGATCTGACCGACGCGCAGGATGAGTTCGATAAATACAAGGACCTCGACAAGGACAACGCCAAACGCAAGACCGCCGAAGACAACCTGGAGAAGGCCCAAAACGATTACAACGAAGCCGTCCGCAAACAGGAAGCCACCCTGCGTGAACGTGATAACTTCCGTGCTGCGCTGGATGCCGCTCTCGCCGCCGAGGCTGAAGCCAAATATCAATTCGAACAATCGGTGGACGGCCCCAACAAGGACAAACTCGCCCTGCTCTCGGCCCGGCTCGAAAATGCCAAGGCGCAGGTGGCCGCTGCAGAAGAGGCGCTCAACAATTACCAGATCGTTGCGCCGTTCGATGGCGTTGTCGCTGAGGTGGCGGTCAAGGTGGGGGAGCAGGCCGGGCCTGAGTCACGAGCCGTGAGTGTCATCGATCCCTCGGCCTGGATCGTCGAGACCACCGACATCACCGAGATCGAAGTGGTCAGCCTGGCGGTCGGTCAGAAGGTCACCTTTGTGGCTGATGCCCTGCCTGAGGTCACCATGAAAGGCACTGTCACCGAGATCAGCGGCTCGGCCTTCGTGCAGAGCGGCGATGTGCTGTACACCGTGCGCATTGCTGCTGATGATGTTGACCCGCAAGTGCGCTGGGGCATGACGGTCGAAGTGGTGTTCGCGCCGCTTGAATAATAGAACATTTGTTGGCTTGAAATCGGGCTGCCAACGTGCAATAATGAAAGTGCTCCGAGAAAGAGCAAAACCGGGAAAACCCGGCGACGCAAAGTCGTGGATCTAAAGCTGAACTGAGCCAGGATCGCCCGACTGCCGATAATAGCAAAATCACGCGAAAGCGTGATGGCACAGAGTTCGGCATCTACAATCAACGTACGTTGTTGATCATGATCGACCAACCAACCGAAACGCAAAACCGGGGTAACCCGGCGACGCAAAGTCATGGGTCCAACAGTCAAACGCAAGGAGTGACCGGGACCGCCAGACTACCGAAGAGCACCTGCAGGGATGACATGTACGACGTCATCCCTGCTTCTTTTGTGGAGATGTGAATCCGCTTCCACCTTCGTGTGAACCTGCTTCTCCCCAAACGGCCTTGACCTTCACTCCAGCTTCAATCCTGGAATCCGCGCCTGACGCTTTTTCAGGTCGAACGAACAGCCCTCTGTCAACACATGCAACTTTAAACCGCTGACTGCCACGGGACGGGCACCTTCCATTTCGGCCACGTTGGTCGAGACCATCTCTTTTCCATCCACGATGGTGACTGCGTTCCTGCCGAGCACGGAAATACGTGCGTCATCTTCCACGATGGCGCAGGTGTTCTCATCCACGCCCACGCCGAGCAACCCCGGGTGCATGGAGATGGCATACGCCAGCCGCCCCAGCCGATCGCGTTGACGAAAGTGCTGGTCGAAGATGATGCGGTCAGTGAAACCCAGGCCCGCAGAAAACCGGGCCAGCCCCTCACGAGGGGTTGAGCCGCCTTTGCCGTACGCGATCATCACCCGCGACATGACCGCCGTCCCGGCTGAAGTGCCAGCCACGACCGTACCGCGTCGAAATGCCGCGAGCAATTCCGACTCAAACTCCGTCCCGCCGATGAGGGAGGTGATGCGCATCTGCGTCCCGCCTGCAATGAAGATGCCAGTGGCGTTCTGGAGTGCCGCCAGGTGTTGGGGTCTATCGGCCAGTTTCCGTTCGCGGAATTCCAGCGCAATGGGTTTTGACTTCACCCCCAATTGCTGAAACACCCGTGCATATTCCCTGCCTGTATTTTTCCCAACCGAAGCCTGCGGCAGGACAACGATGCGCGCTTTTGCGCCACCGCTGCGGCGGATAAATTCCTTGAAAATGACCGGCTCTTCAAAATCCACTGCGCCGCCGATCGCCATGAGGGTCGTTGTCATTGAGTCTCCTGGGGTATTGAAAGTATGCCGCATTGTACCAACTCGTAGCCGCCGCAGCTCACGGTCTTGATTTCGGCCTTCATCCCTTCGACAAACTCAGGGCCAGCCTTTATAATCTTCTCCATGTCTTCCCCCAAGAACCGCCCCCTCGACCCCGAATCCAAG
>CAZJMZ010000036.1:0-17890 GCA_964547115.1 uncultured Anaerolinea sp.
GAGGCATCAATGACCACAAAGCGCACGTTCAATTCTGATTCGGCGGCGCGGCGCATTTTGCGGCGAATCTCGTGGCGCTGTTTCTTGTCGATGCGGGAGAGATATTCTTCGAACGAGCTGGTCAAAGCAATGCGCGGGGTGGGACGGTAGATCTCCTGGTGGTAGTCCCAGCCGCGGCTGGCAGCATCAGCTTGCAGGGCGGCCAGCGTGGGCGAGTCATCGGGGAGGTTATACCAATCGAGGCTGGACCAGCCCCCGGGTAGTGTAGAGGCGAGAAAGTCCACCAGGTCTGAGAGGAAGCGTGGCAGGTCTGCAGCGCGGACGATCAAATCCAGATAATCTGAGATCTCGATGGAGCCCACCAACAATAATGCAGTGCGACCATCATAGTGTTCGCGAAAGAGCGGCGCAATGCCCACCAGTTGACCGTTCTCACTGGCCGAGACCAGGACCAATTCGGCGTTTTTCCATTCACCGCCACCGCGTGTGGCCCACCATTCGGCCAGATATTCATAGCGTGAGAACGGAGTATCAGCAATGCTTTGCGCCACCAGCGCATTCCAGGTTTGCGGGTCGATCTCAGAAAACTCATTGTGCAAGCGAAATTCCATACAGGGTAACCACCACCAAAAATTGATTGAACAGATACGGAGCACGTGTTGCGTGTTGAATTCCCCAGTGCGCGCCACTCGTCACCCGTCAGATTTTACCAGTATAATGATACCAACCTTCTTAGCATTCTTACGCCGTGACCACCTTCGACCTCAACATCCTCCCCATTCACAGACTTAACGGACAGGACCTGCCCGACCTCCCCGGCCTGCTGGCTGTTGCCCCACCGCGCCGCACAGCGCGCGGGCGTGAAAAAGACAGCCTGGTGCTGTATCTCATGCTCACCGGCAACGCCACCTTCACCGCCCAGGAAGTGGATGCGCTCAACCGCAAGGCTGCCACCACGTTCTATCAGGCGGCCGGCACGCTCACCAGCGCCATGCGCAAGGCGGCCGAGAATATCAACACGGCCTTGCTCGAGCGCAACCTCGCCACCACCGGGCGCGGACAGTATGCCTTAGGTATGTTGGTGATCGCCTCCATTCGTGATGAAAAATGCACGATCCTGCTCAGCGGACCTTCGCATGCGGTCTGGCTGGGGAATGGGCCAACGCGTCACATTCATGACCCGGCGCTTTCAGGCAAAGGCCTTGGCGCGGGACAAAACGTTCAAACTTACTTCTCGCAAGTGGAACTGCACACCAACGATCTCTTGCTGGTGTGCGGCAAATTTCCCAAAGATTGGGAAGCCGACCTGCTCGGCGAACATCCACCCACCTCGCTCGAAGCTCGCTATCGCAAATTGACATTGACCAAAGGCGACCTCAATGCCGCCATCATCCAGCCGCAGACCGGACCCGGCATCATCACTGTACTGCACGCGGAAACTGGCGCCCCGCCTCTGACTCAAGAGCCACCTGCTTCACTTCCCCAAACCCTGCCCCCCGCTGACGATGAACCCGTGGAGGATGTGCTCATCGCCGCGCCGCCAGCCTTTCAACAGGAGCCTGAGCACGCCCAACCCGTCAGCACTCACTATCCCGTACCGGAAGAGTTGGAACAATTCAGCTCATCTCAACCCGCTGATGACGAATCGACCGATGAACAACTGCCCTCCATTACTGAAGAGGAACTCGATGAGTTGGCCGATTTTGCCGCGCACTTGATCCAACCCGCCAACTACGAACAACCATCACAAGAGTCACAAGAACTGCCGCCATTGCCATCGGTGCTTTCGGCCACCACAGCATCTCCCTCCACCCCTCGCAACTTCCCGCCGTCGATCCCCCGCCTCAAAGCGATCGAGACGCCCGTCTCACAACCGCAGCCCGAACCGGAAGAAGAAGATGATGAACTCGATGCAGAAGAAGACCTGCTGGAAGAAGAACCAGAAACGGTCTCTGAACCGCGACCTTCACTACTAAGCGGTTTGCGAAGCACCTTCAACAAACCGAAAGAGACGGCTCCCAAACCCACGGCGCATGGCGAGGCCACGCGTCAGATGGCAAAAGTGATGGTGGGCGGCATCCAGACCGGGCGAAAGATGAACGAGGGCCTGCGGTCCTTCTTCCAACGCTTCATCCCGCGCTTGTTGCCCGGTCACGAAGAACCTGAAGCGCAGGAAGGCGCAGCCGTTCAACAGCAGATGTTCTTCATGCCCACGTACATGCTGGTGACCATTGCGCTCATCATACCCATTCTGGTGGGAACCATGGCGGTCGTTGTCTATTTGCGCTATGGGCAAAGTGTGCAATACGATGAATATTACAACCAGGCCTTGAACGCGCGCGCACAGGCCGCCAGCCAGACCGACCCCATTCGCCAGCGTGATGCCTGGCAGGCTGTGTTGAACTTTGTCAACAAGGCCGAGTCATACCGCCAAACAGACGAATCGAACCTGCTGCGCTCTGAGGCGCAAGGCAATCTCGATACGCTGCTCGGTGTTGTGCGGCTGGAGTTCGTCCCAGCTTTTACAAATGGCCTGAGCGGCACCGCCAAGATCAGCCGGCTCGCCGCCAGCGAAAGTGACCTGTATATGCTGGACGCCGAACGCGGCGAGATCCTGCACGCCAGCTTTACCGGGCGCAGCCTCGAACCCGATGCCACCTTCGATTGCAAACCTGGCACCTACGCGGGGTATCAAGTCGATACTCTCGTCGATCTGCTGGCACTGCCCAAGGTCAACCTGGCGGGGGCTACGGTGCTGGGCATCGATGCCAGTGGCAAGTTGTTGTATTGCGCGCCTGGGCAGGTACCGCAAGCCATTCCGCTCCCGGCTTTGCCCAACACCAACTGGGGTCGCGTCACCTCCTTCACGCTCGATAGCGGTAACTTGTATGTGCTTGATGCCACCGCCCGCGCCGTGTGGGTCTTCCCCGGCAAAGACAGCACCTTCACCGATACCCCCTACTTCTACTTCGGCACGCAGATCCCCCAAACGCTAGATACGGCCATTGATCTGGCAGTCAGCGGCGACGACCTGTACCTGCTCCACGCTGATGGACATCTTTCCACCTGCACCTTCAGCCGCATCGCCGAGACCCCCACCAAATGCGTGGACCCCATCAACTATCAAGACCCCTTCCCTGCTCATCAAGACTTGAACCTCTTCGGTCAGGCCAATTTCACCCAACTCACTCTCACTGCCCCGCCCAACAGCGTGGTGCTCCTGCTCGATTCGACCAACCAGAAGGTCTTCCGCTTTACGCCGCGTTCTGTGGAACTGCAGAACCAGATCGCGGCCCATGCCGGTGACGGCAACCCCTTCCAGGCTGGGCCGGTGGGCGCGATGACCGTCAGCCCCAACTACGTGCTCTATCTCGCCATCGACAATCAAGTCTACTTCGCCACCAACCTGCCGTAGAGCGTCACTCCCATGCGGCTCTTTTCCTTTTCCCGACGCAAGACCGGCCCGCTTCCCCCTCCACCAATCATTGACTCTGCCGACGAACCACCGCAGGTGACCACCCTGCGTACGCTGGTCATTGTCTACGACCCGGTGGTGGACCCAACCCGCGGGCGGAAACTCTCTGAATACATGAACTGGAACCGGGTCGAAGATCTGGCGAAGGGCTACATGTCCGATATTCTGCAAGCCAGCGGCGGGCTGGTGCGCCATCAGATCGTGCAACGGCTGGATGTGGATGCCTTCCCCGCCAAAGTGGATGGCTACGTCTACGATGCGCAGACCTACCTCAATGTGATGCGCGGCCAGGCCCGCCCCTACATGCCACAGGAAGCCGATTATTACGCCATTATCAAACGCTTCGAGATCCTCCAACGCGTTGCTAAAAATGAGATCGATGAAGTCTGGATCTTCAACTTCCCCCATGCTGGTTTCTACGAATCCATCATGGCCGGGCCTGACCCGTTCTGGTGCAATGCCCCGCCGCTCAAAGGCACCGAGGCGGCCACGCGCCGTTTCGTCATCATGGGCTTTTCATTTGAACGTGGCGTTGGCGAAATGCTCGAGAACCTCGGCCATCGCGCCGAGTCCATCATGGAAAAGACCTTCTCGAAGATCACCGATGAGAACCTGAATTTATGGAAGCGCTTCACCCGTTACGAAAAGACCCACCCCGGCAAGGCCTCACTCGGTAATGTGCACTTTGCCCCCAATAGCGACCGCGATTATGACTGGAACAACCCATCCACGGTGATGAGCGATTGCGACGATTGGCGCGAGAACTTCCCCACCCTGCAAGGCAAGACCCGCCCCGTCACTGCCGCCGAGTGGGGCAACGGCGACACCCGCAAGCATCACCTCTGGTGGCTGAGTCACTTTCCCAAAACAAAAGGACGCCGCAACGGCGTCCATCATAACTGGTGGCAATACATCGCCAACCCGAACAACGTGAAATAAGCGCTTCGCAACCGTGGCGCTTATTTTATTATTTCCCATACCTGGTACAGCCCCAAATTCCCGGTCGCGCCATCAGAAGCAAATGTCTCGCGCACAGTGAAACCTGTAGCATCGGCCAACTCTTGCAACTCAGCCACCGTGAAATGATGGACGTATCGTAGCCCGGCGCCCCCACTGCGCCAATCCAGGATGTAGTCCCCCGCATCAGACTCACCCAAGCCTGCCACCGCCTCCCACGGCTGGATTCTTGCTTTGAGCTTTTCGCTGTTCAAGAACTGCCAATGCGAGTGGATGAACAAACCGCCCGGTGCCAATAAATCATGCACGACCAGCAAAAGGTCTCTGCGCAATTCAAAGGAGGGGATATGATGCAAAACCGCAAACGCAGTAACCCAGGCCCAACCATCCGGCGTGGAAAGTGACCCCATGACAGTGGATAACTTCGTCAGGTCAGTCTCCATGAAGCGGGCGGAAAAACCATCCGGTGTAGAGGCGGCATCTCGAAGCAGAGGCAGGCTGAAATCCACGCCCAGATACGGGCCGCGATGGTTGCGGCGTCCCAACACCCGCGCCAGTTCCCCGTTGCCACAACCCAGATCCAATATGGACTCGTCCCCGCTCAGGCGCTCGAGCACCTGCCGCACTCCCGGTTGGATACGTTGGCGGGTGGCAGAGAATGAATCACCAAAACGGTTATAGAATTCGCGGTTGAGTTCGATCAGGCGTGCAACAGTGTTTGAATCCATGCAAAGATTATACCGAGTATAATGCCGCCATGTTTACCCCGCTGGAGATCGCGGAGCTTTCAGATGAATTCGAGTCGAAAACACCGCAGGAGATTTTGGGCTGGGCCATTGAGAACTTCTGGCCGCAAGTGGCCATGAGCTCATCGTTCCAGACCCAGAGCGTGCCATTGCTGCACATGGTCTCGCAGATCAATCGCAACCTGCTCATCTTTTTCACGGACACGGGCTATCACTTCTGGGAGACATCCACCTTCCGCGAACGACTGGCTTCAGAGTGGCAGTTGAACGTGCTCGATCTATATCGCAGCGAACGCTGGGACACGTTCGCACGGCAGGACCCGCGAGGCCTGCCCGTGAATGACCCAAACCTGTGTTGCTACATCCACAAAGTGGAACCGATGCAACGTGCCATGCAGGATATGCTCGCCTGGATCAGTGGCATCCGCCGCGACCAGACCCCCGAACGGGCCAAGGCCAGGGTCCTGGAGTTGCAGAGCAATGGTCTGCTCAAGATCAACCCATTGCTCAACTGGACGAAAGCCGATGTAAAACGCTACGCCGAGCAACACAACCTGCCTGTGCATCCGCTATTCGAAAAAGGTTACCGCAGCGTGGGCTGTGCGCCTTGCACCGTGGCCATCGGCATCGAGGATAATGAACGCGCCGGGCGCTGGCAGGGACGCGGCAAGACCGAATGCGGCTTGCACACCACGATGTTCACCCAGACCGACCTGGCAAAACTGAAGAACGATTTTCAATCGGATATTTCCACGATGGAAAGAAGAAAGACAGAACGCTGACCATGCATCCTGAACGCCGCGAACAGTGGAAGGCCACCCACCTTCTCACCCCCGATAAAAAAGACCTGGCCCGGCATGTATTCGAGTTGATCCGCGCCGGGCGGGAAGTGACGCCAACCCTGCGCGCCCATCCCCTGCCGGGTGGTGGCTATCTCAATAAGTCGATGCTGGTCTCGATCTACAATGAAATGGTCGCAGCCGGGGAGTTGGAGGCCGACCCACGCCTGCTCGAACGCATCCGCATGAAGCCGATGCGTACGCTATCAGGCGTGACCACGGTGACAGTGCTGACCAAGCCCTATCCCTGCCCGGGCAAATGCATCTTCTGCCCCACCGATGTGCGCATGCCCAAATCATATCTGCCGGATGAGCCCGGCGCCATGCGCGCCGTGGAACATCAATTCGACCCGTATGCCCAGGTCATGTCGCGCATCAGGCAGTTGGAAGCGCTGGGGCATCCCACCGATAAGATCGAGCTGCTCATCCTCGGCGGGACGTGGTCTTCATATCGCCGCGATTATCAAGAATGGTTCATCAAACGCTGCTTTGATGCCATGAACGGTTTTGCCGATCTGCCCGCGCAAGAAATGAAAATCGGACCCGATGAACTCGACCAAGCTCACACCTATAACGAAACAACGGGGCACCGCAACGTGGGGCTGGTGATCGAGACCCGGCCCGATGAGATCACGCCGGACGAGATCCGCTGGCTGCGGCATTTGGGCGTGACCAAGGTGCAGATGGGCGCCCAAAGCCTCGATGACCGCATCCTTGAAATGAACAAGCGCGGGCACGATGTCGAATGCACCCGCAAGGCTGTAGCCTTGCTCCGCGCGGCAGGGTTCAAGGTCGTCCTGCACTGGATGCCCAACTTGCACGGCGCCACGCCTGCATCTGACCGTGAGGACTTCGCCCGGCTGTGGACCGATTTCTGCCCTGACGAGATCAAGATCTACCCGAACCAGTTGCTCGCCAATGCCGAGTTATATGAATACTGGCAGCGTGGCGAGTTCAAGCCCTACACCACTCAGGAGCTCATCGACCTGATCGCCGATATCAAACCGTCCATCCCACGCTATTGCCGGGTGAACCGTGTCATCCGTGATATTCCGTCCACGAACGTGGTGGAGGGCAACCGGCGTACCAGCCTGCGGCAGGATGTATTCGCAGAGATGAAGCGGCGCGGGACGATCTGTCAATGCGTGCGCTGCCGGGAAGTGAAGGGCAAGCCGGTCAGCGCGGAGTTGCTGCGGCTGGATGATATCGTCTACCAGGCGGGGGCGGCAGAGGAACACTTCATCTCTTACGTTACACCCGATGACAAACTGGCGGGCTTCATCCGTCTCTCGCTGCCGGGTAAAGACTCGCCCGCCACCACCATCGCCGACCTTGACGGCGCGGCGTTGATCCGCGAGGTGCATGTGTATGGGCAGTCCCTGCAAGTGGGCGCGGAAAAGGAAGGCGCCGCGCAACATGCCGGGCTGGGTACACGCCTGTTGGAGGAAGCGGAGCGCATCGCCAAAGCCGCCGGGTTCAAGAAAATGGCCGTCATTGCGGCGGTGGGCACGCGCGGCTACTATCTGCGGCGTGGGTTCGAGCGGGGCGAGTTATATCTGGTGAAACAGGTCCAGTAGTAGAGTCAAATTGGGGGGAGTCAGAGGCGGGTCGTCATCCAAAATGAATCTGTTTGCGAATGATTCATCCGCCACTTGCGGGTTAGAATTCTGTTAAATCCACCAAAGGGCGCTTGACTTGCATCTGGCGCGGTGATAACAATACAACCATGGACTATAAAGACTATTACAAAATTCTCGGTGTGGAACGCAAAGCCAGCGATGACGACATCCGCAAGGCGTATCGTAAACTGGCCAAGCAATATCATCCCGATTACAACCCCAACGACAAACAAGCCGAAGAACGCTTCAAAGAGATCAACGAGGCCTACGAAGTACTGGGCGATGCCAAGAAGCGCGCCCGCTACGACCAGGTGGGTTCCGATTACTCACAATGGCAACGGCGAGGCTCAGGTGATTTCGATTGGAGTCAATACGGTGGCTTTCCCGGCGGTGCCGGTGTGAACATGGATGATGTATTTTCGGGCGGCTCGTTCTCCGATTTCTTTCAGACCATCTTCGGCATGAGCGGGCGGCAGGGGGCACGCTCGCAGGCGCAGGGCTATCAGCAGGATTTTGAGATCACGCTCGAGGAAGCCTACAAAGGCACCACCCGCCGCCTCCAAAGCGAGGGCAGGGAAAAACAAGTGCGCATCCCCGCCGGGGTAAAGACCGGCTCCAAGGTCCGTGTGGCAGGTGCAGGCCCGAATGGCATGGACCTGTACCTTATCGTCAACGTCCTTGAAGACAAACGTTTCGAACGCGAAGGTACCGACTTGCGCACCACCGCCACGGTCGACGTCTTCACCGCCATTCTTGGCGGCGAAGCAGAGGTCGAAACCATGGAGGGCAAGGTCAAGCTCAACATCCCCGCCGGCACCCAGCCCGAGCAGGTCTTCAGGCTCGCCGGGCGTGGCATGCCACACCTCAAAGACCACAATCAGAAGGGCGATCTCTTCGTTAAAATTAAGGTACAAATCCCCAAATATATCTCATCCAAACAGCGAGAATTACTGGATGAGGCTTCCCGCATCCGGTTTTAGAAAGGACAGTATGAAACGCGTTTTATTTGTTATTTCGATTCTGGTCATCAGTTCCCTCGCCTGCCAGGTGACGGGACTTGCGCCTCTCACCCAGCCGGAACCTGCCACCGTCCCCCAAACCATTCCCCCACTGACGACCAACCCCGCCCTCGTCGCACCTGAAGACGGTTCACTCGAAGCCTTGTATCAAAACGTCCTGCCGGGTGTGGTCGCCATCCGCACCGACACAGGTGAAGGCTCGGGGTTTGTCTATGATGGCGATGGACATGTCGTCACCAACAACCACGTGGTGGATGGCGCCAGCACTGTGGAGATCGACTTCGCCTCCGGTTTCAAAGCCTACGGCACCGTCATCGGCACCGACCCGAATGCCGATATCGCCGTCATCAAAGTGGATGCCCCGGCCAGCGAACTCCGCCCGTTGCCCATCGGTGATTCAGATGCTCTGAACGTGGGCCAATCTGTGGTGGCGATCGGCAATCCCTTTGGCTTGAGCGGCACCATGACCCTGGGCATCATCTCCGGGCTCGGCCGCAGCCAGCCCGTGGACGGTCAGGCCGCTCCCAGCGGCGGTTTCTTCAGCACAGCTGATGTCATCCAGACCGATGCGGCCATCAACCCGGGCAATTCGGGCGGTCCGTTGTTCAACCTCCAAGGTGAGGTGGTTGGCATCAACCAATCCATCCGCACCGATAGTTTCAATCAAACGACCGGCAATGCGGTCAATTCGGGTGTGGGCTTCTCGGTCTCGATCAACCTGGTCAAACGCATTGTCCCATTCCTCATCAAAGATGGCACATACAAGTATCCCTATCTGGGCATCTCATCCAACGACGACCTGAGCCTGGCCGAGATCGAAGCCCTGGGGCTCACCACCTACACCGGGGCCTATGTCGTTTCGGTGGTGGAGGGCGGCCCCGCTGAACAGGCGGGCATCCTGGCCGGGAATCAATCCACCCGCTTTCCGAACCTGAATGCAGGTGGCGACCTGATCATCGCCTTCGACGGTAAACCCGTGACCACATTCGAAAAACTGCTGAGCTACCTGCTCACCACCAAATCCCCGGGCGATACGGTCACCCTGACCGTCCTGCGTGACGGCAAATCCGTGGATGTGCCCGTTGTGCTGGGCGAACGTCCATAAATTCCATAAAAGAAAAAGAACTGCGGCAGGTATCTGCCGCAGTTCTTTTTCTTTAGCCAAAACGCTCTTCCTTCCAAACATCGGCCCGGTTGTGGTACCCGGCCTGTTCCCAGAACCCGCGCCGGTCGCGCGCCATGAACTCGAGCGAACGGAGCCACTTCGCGCCCTTCCAAAGGTAGGGCGTTTCCATGTCCTCCTTGCCGGGGATGAAACCCACCACTCCACGCAAAGGATAGCCATGGTCAGGCGTAATGGGTTCACCGTTGAAATGCGTCGCCAGCAGAAAGTTATCCTGCAACACCACTTCCAGCGGCAGGTTGACTGTAAACCCGTACTCGGCATGCTGCATGACATGGGTGGCCGAGGGCTTGATCGTGAAGAGTCCGTGCTCGACCATGGTCCTGACCGAGACGCCTTCCCATTCCGTGTCAAATTTGCTCCAACGAGTCACACAATGAATGTCCATTTGGAGCTTTGAGCGCGGCAATTGGTTGAATTCGTCCCAAGTCCAGCGTTTTTCCTGCTCCACCTCGCCCCATACCCTGAAATCCCAGGCGGCGGGGTTGAAATGCGGCACTGGTCCATAATGCAAAACCGGGAATTTGAACGTCAGCGATTGCCCCGGTGGCAGGCGTCCTTCATTGCGGATGCGGTCTTCTTCCCTGCGGCGGTCGGGTCCTTCGAATGAAAACATGGCGTCACCTCTCTCTTTGGCGAAATTATATCAATTCCATCATCGAATAGACTCGCTGGAAAGCACAGGTGTTACGGTGGTTTATTATAGAATTCTTAATTTTTTACTGTAACCGCCACGGCTGGTCATCGAGTCTGAACGACCAACCATATATGGCAAGTTAGTACTAAAAAGCAGACTGTCCGGTCGCCTGAGAAAAATCAGCGATATAATTACCCCCTACGGATGTACCCCATGATCTCGGGTAACTTTTTTCTTCAAACGAACGTCTTATATGTAGACGGCCATGATGGAGCGAACCAGCCATGATTCGTGATGGTGTCGCTCTGCTTAAAGCCGCACAAAAACTGGACGAAGAAGCGCTGACCACGATCTTCGACGAGTTTGCGCCTGCGATTTATAAATACACTCTGCGTTTATGCCATGACCCCATTGTGGCAGACAACATCGTCGGAGATGTATTTGCGCAACTACTCGAACAGTTTGCTGCCGGGCGCGGCCCACGCACCAATCTGCGCTCCTACTTGTACCAAACGGCCTACCACCTTGTTGTAGACCGTTCCCGGTACAACCAGCATACTGCTCCGCTGGAAGTCGCCGTCAATATCAACGACAAGACTGCACCGATCTCTACTCAGTCACAAATCGAAGAGCGGGTGCTGATGGAAGCCCTCGTGACCGCAATGAACTCGGAACTCACCGAAGACCAGCGGCATGTCATCATCCTGCGCTTTCTTGAAGACTTCAGCTTGAAGGAAACCGCCGAGATCGTTGGCAAGGACGTCAATAACATCAAGGTCATTCAAAACCGCGGGATCGCCAAGCTGCGGAAAGCGCTGGGCTTACATCTGGAAGACGAATAGAATTGTAGAAAAGAATGTCAATCAAGCAGGAACAAAAGGTCATCGACCTTCTCTCAAAAATAAAGTCATCGAACGGGGGGTATCCCGCAGAACTATTGGCAGCCCGGCGCAATCAATACATCCGCCAGGTGGCAAATGTCGGATTGGGGATCGGTTTGGGCGTGGGCGCACAGAATACGTTCAAAGGGCTTGGCAACAATAGCGGTACCACTGCTGCCACCATCACCAGCAAGATCCTGGAGACGGCGCTCATTGCCGCCATTGCCATCGAGGCTGGGACTGTTGCCTACATATACCGTGACCGAATCAAAGACGCACTTCAGAACCACACGAGCGGGCCTGCCGCTACACAAGTGACCTCTCCCGTCACGGACGAGACCGTTTCTCAAAATCAGGCTCAGCCGCAAGAGACTATTGAACCCACCACTACAGCTACTGTCACAATCACTGTCTCCCCCACCGGGAGCGTAACACCCCAGCCCGCCAGCACAGCCACTTCGACACAGGCCGCCAACCAGAACAATAATGCTGGTAACCCCGCTAACCCAGGCAGCAATGTCAACGCCACCAAGCCACCCAAGGACAATAACGGCAATCAATATGGCCTGACCCCCAAGCCCGAACGAACCAAGGAAAATGGTGGCAACCATAACCAGGATGGGGACAAAGATGATGATGATCACAAGAACAACGGCGGCAATAAAAAAGACAAATAACCATCGCGATAATGAAAACGGCGCTCGTACGAGCGCCGTTTTTGATTCGAAGTTCCATTTATGTTCCGCTAACACAGCCATGCTATAATTTTTCATCTTGCAGGTCTTAAACGGCAAAAACCAAGCCTGCTGCACGCACAAAGGAAATCATGCTAAAAAGTTTTGTCAAACTCTTTGGGGGTGACCCCAACAAAAAGACCATCGAACAATTACGGCCCACCGTCGAAGAGATCAACGCCCTGGAGGCGGAATATGAAGCCTTGAGCGACGAAACCCTCCGCGCCAAGACGGACGAATTCCGCGCGCACATTGCTGAAAGCGTCGGCAACGTGGAAGGCTTGGATGAACAGAAACAATTTCAGGCTGAGCAGGACGCGTTGGAAGAGATCCTGCCGGAGGCGTTTGCTGCGGTCCGCGAAGCATCCAAGCGGACGATCGGCCTGCGGCACTTCGACGTCCAGTTGATCGGCGGCACGTTGCTACACCGCGGCTCGATCGCCGAGATGCGCACCGGTGAGGGGAAAACATTGGTGGCCACCCTCCCCATTTATCTCAATGCCCTGCTCGGCAAGGGCGTGCACCTCATCACGGTGAACGATTATCTGGCGCGGCGCGATGCGCGCTGGATGGCGCCGATCTTCGAGATGCTGGGCCTTTCGGTGGGTGTTTTGCAAATGGCTGCGGTCACCGAGAACGGCAAGAAGGCTTTTCTGGTGGACTTTGAAAAGGAGTCGCCGCATGAGGACCAACACCACCTGCGTATGGTGGACCGACGCCTGGCTTATGAAGCCGACATCACCTACGGCACCAATGCGGAGTTCGGCTTCGATTACCTGCGCGACAACATGACCATGCGCCTGAGCGACCGTGTGCAGCGCGGACATCACTTTGCCATCATCGACGAAGTGGATAATGTGCTCATCGACGAAGCGCGCACGCCACTCATCATCTCCGGCCCCGCTTCAGGCAACCTGGAGTGGTACGGCAAGATGGCCCAGATCGTCAACCAGTTCAAGGATGAAGATTACGAAGTCAACGAAAAGGACCGCAATGTGGCCCTGACCGAGACCGGCCTCGCGCGTGCTGAACAGTTGCTCGGCACGCCGCTCACCGACCCGGATCGTCCGGAGGATGTTTCACCGGAGCAGGCGCGCCTGCGTGGTTATCTCGAACAAGCCATGCGCGCGCAGTTCCTGTTCAAGCGCAACAAGGATTATCTCGTGCAGGCAGGCAAGGTTGTGATCGTGGACGAGTTCACCGGGCGCATCATGCCGGGCCGCCGTTGGAGCGATGGCCTGCATCAAGCCGTGGAAGCCAAGGAAGGTGTGCGCATCGAACCGGAGAATGTCACCTACGCCACCATCACCATCCAGAACTACTTCCGCATGTACAAAAAGCTGGCAGGCATGACCGGCACCGCCCTCACCGAAGCCGAAGAGTTCCACAAGATCTACAAACTCGAAGTTTCCCCCATCCCGCCAAATCTGGAGTATCAGGCCTTCGGCAAGGATGCACCGCTCGTGGAAGTCAAAACCAAGGATGAAGAGGGCTACGCCCTGGCTTACTTCGCCAAAAAAGATGATGCGAACAAGACCCCGCTCTTTTATCGCCGCAAGGATTATCCCGACGTCATCTATAAGACCGTGGAAGCCAAACTGCGCGCCATGGTCCTGGAAGTCGTCCGTGAACATGTGCTCGGGCGCCCGCTCTTGATCGGGACGACCTCGGTCGAATCGTCCGAACGCCTGTCGCAACGTCTCAAAGCGGAACCTGTCCGACGCCTGCTGCAGATCGCGCTTGTCCGCCGTGCATGGATGGAAGCCAACAAGCGTGAAGAGGACGGGCGTCTCATCCCAGAACTCGCGCAATTCAACATCCCCGTGGACAAGATCACGCCTGATGTTCTTCGCAAATTCATCCAGCCTTTCGGCATCACCAACCTCAGCCTCGAAGACGCCTCCAACCTGCCCATCGTACTGGACCTGTTACGCCTGTCAGACGCCGATGTACCCCGCCTGAAGGCCGTGTTGCAGGGTGGCGTTCCGCATCAGGTGTTAAACGCCCGCAAACACACTGAAGAATCCCAGATCATCGCCGGGGCGGGCGCGTTCGGCGCAGTCACCATCGCCACCAACATGGCCGGCCGTGGTGTGGATATCAAACTCGGCGGCGAGATCGCCGAAGAGGTCATCTCGGCTGTCAACCGCGTGCTGCGCAAGGCCGGGCACGAAGACCCGTTCAACCTCTCACTCGAAGAACGCCGCCAACTGCTCAAGAACGTAGACCCCGCCAACCACGGCATCTATAGCGCAGAGGTCAAGCTCTTCCTGCAATATTTTGAAGACATGGAACGCGTGAAGGAACTCGGCGGCTTGCACGTCATCGGCTCGGAACGCCACGAAGCCCGCCGCATCGACAACCAGCTGCGCGGTCGTGCCGCCCGCCAGGGCGACCCCGGCTCCTCGCGCTTCTACCTCTCGCTCGAAGACGACCTCATGCGCATTCAGGGCGGCTCGCAGGTCAGCAGCCTGATGGAACGCCTGCGCGTGGACGACTCACTGCCCCTCGAAGCACGGCTGGTCGGCAGCATCATCGAACAATCACAGCACCGCATCGAAGGCGCGAACTTCGACGTGCGTGAACACCTGCTCAAATACGACGACGTTCTCAACCAGCAGCGCTCGCAGATCTACGGCCAGCGTGACCGCGTCTTCACCAAGGCAGACCTGACCGAGGATCTTAACGAACTGCTTCAGGCCGAGATCGAACAACGCGTGCGGGAGGGGCTTACCGACGAGGAAGGACCATGGAAACTGATTGCCTGGCTTGAACAGGTCCAACCAGCCTTCATGTCAGACGGACGCCTCTTCCCCTCCTTTGGGCTGGCCCTGCTGCTCGAAGAATTATCCGAAGCTGACGATCTCCGCGTCTCCGCACTGGACTTGATATCCCGCGCCATCAGCGCTGAAAATGACCATCACTTCAAAGCCATTCAGGGCATGATCGACCGCGCCGAGGAAGCTTTCGAAGCACAGATCGCCGCCCGCATGGACTCGGTCGATGCCTACTTCGACGGCCTGCGCGACATGGACGAACTCCCCCGTCCGCAAAAGCTGCTTGAAGAGGTCAACGCACTCACGGGCATTCCCGTCAAATTATCCAATGAACAACTGCGCACCTTTGGCGAAGACTTGCGCGCTTCCAAAGACACGGTCAAAGACCTGCTCACCTTGCAGGTCACGGGCAATGCGGCGGCGCGCCTGATCGCCGCAGTTCAGAACCGCATCGGCGACCCGCTCGCTGAAAAATTTGAGATCAAGAACTGGGATGAAGTCGCTTCGCAGGTCGAAGAGGCCGCGCACCAGGCCCTTGAACGGCGCCGCGAACGACTGGTCGGCCCGAATGGACAGATCCCCAACGATCTGAACACACTCCTGCCCGCTGAGCTCAACGACACGACCAAGATCCAATTGTTGCTCAATGTGGCCCAGGGTGCACGCATGGTCTTCGACCAGAAGACCCACCGCCAGGTGCGGCAGGTGTTCAACCGCTTCAGTTACATCTTCCTGCTGGCGCAATTGCTGGAAGACATAAAAGCCGAAGAATTGATCGAGGATGTGCTGGGTCATCTCGAGAACGCCGATGATGCCCTGCGCTTTACGATCGGACAGAGCGAGTACAACCGCATTGCCGCCAACGCTTCACGTCTGGCCGATTTTGGCCCGGCCGCCAAACGCGCTTTCGGGGAGGAACGGCTCAACGAACCCGTGGCAGGCCTGGGTGAGTCGGACCGGGAGGCGCTGGTCGAGTCGATCGGCTGGTACGTGCTGAACGAAGTCCGCCGTCAATTGCTGCTCGGCGCAACCACGGAACTATGGGTGGATTACCTGACGCGCATCGAAGCCTTACGGGTGGCCATCGGTTTGGAGGCTTACGCCCAACGCGACCCGCTGGTACAATATAAGGCGAAAGCATCTGAGATGTTCGCGAATTTGGTGGCAGATATCCGTGGATTGGTGGTCAGCCGGGCTTTCACGTTGCAGAACCGCCCTGTGGATATTGCCCCTGTGGAAGTAGCCGAGACCCCTGAAGAACCACAAAGCGCGGGCTCGGAAGATAACGCAAGGAAAAAGAGACGCAGGCGCAACTAAACCTCACAGCATGACCGAACGAGTCACCGCTTCACTCAACACTTATCGTGCCCTCCCCAAGGTGGAGTTACATCGCCATCTGGAGGGCTCGTTACGTCTCGATACCATGCTCGATATTGCCCGGCAGCATGGCATGACCATTCCGGCAGATGTGTTGCGGTTGAGCACGCTGGTGCAGGTGCAGGAAGAGGACAAGTTCACCTTTCAGAACTTCCTCTCGAAATTCAACACCCTGCGCATGTTCTATCGCTCGCCAGATGTCATCCACCGCATCACTCGCGAAGCCATCGAAGATGCCGTCCGCGACAACATTCGATACATGGAATTGCGCTTCACGCCAGTGGCCCTCAGCCGCGCGGAACGTTTCCCCCTCCACGATGTGATGGACTGGGTCATCACCAGCACCCGGGATACCTGCCAGAAGCATAACATCATCGTCAAGTTGATCGCTTCGGTCAACCGCCACGAAAGCGCGGACCTGGCCGAGCAGGTGGCCTGGCTGGCCGCCGAACACATCAAAGATGGCATTGTGGGGTTGGACCTGGCCGGGAACGAAGCCGAATTCAAATCTGAACCCTTCTACGGTATTTTCAAGGAAGCCAAACAAACCGGGCTGCATGTCACCATCCACGCTGCCGAATGGGGCCCGGCGGTGCATGTGCGTGAGGCCATTGAAGGATTGGGCGCTGAACGCGTGGGGCACGGGGTGCGCATTCTGGAGGACACCGGGGTCACCGCGCTGGCCCGCGAACGCCAGACCGCCCTGGAGGTCTGCATCACCAGCAACTATCAATCAGGCGTCGTGACCTCCTTGAATGCACATCCACTGATGGGCCTGATCGACGCCGGGCTGAACGTCACCATCAATACCGATGACCCATCCATCTCACGCATCACGCTCAGCCATGAGTATTACACGGCCTGCGAAGAGTTGCACCTGCAACCGAACGCCCTGCGCAAACGCATTGTGGCCGCCGCCCAGGCCGGCTTCCTGTCCGAAGTTGAAAAAACCAAACTCGTGGCACAACTCACACAAGATCTGAAGTTATAAAATAGCACCACACCGGCACGGATAGCAAAGGCGCTCCTTTGTATTCTGCACCGTGGTGTGAGTTTGGCATGGGCCTATCCCATGCTACGAAATTCTCATCACCAAAGGAGTACCACCATGCAAGACTTGTTCAATTCACGCGACGTATTAAAGGTTGGGAACAAATCCTACGTCATCTTCAAACTGGACGCGCTCGAAAAAGCGGGTCTGACTCAACTCAAGCGGCTCCCCTACTCGATCCGCATCGTGCTGGAGGCGGCTCTGCGTCAATGCAACGACAAAGAGATCACCCAGGCCGATGTGAAAAATATCGCATCATGGACCGCCAAAGGCGCACGCCCGGGCATCCCCCTGCTCCCTGCCCGCGTGGTGATGCAAGACTTTACGGGTGTCCCTGCGGTTGTTGATCTCGCCGCCATGCGCGCCGCCGTTGCCCGCCTGGGCGGCGACCCGAAGAAGATCAACCCACTCGTACCAGTAGACCTCGTCATTGATCACTCCGTGCAAGTGGACTTCTTCGCGACAGCCGACGCCCTCAACCGCAACACCGAAATGGAATTCCTGCGCAACAAGGAACGCTATGAATTCCTCAAATGGGGACAGCAAGCCTTCAGCAACTTCCGCGTTGTGCCGCCCATGACCGGCATCGTGCATC
>CAZJMZ010000037.1:0-6520 GCA_964547115.1 uncultured Anaerolinea sp.
CTGATAGGCGACCCCGTCCTGGGTGGCGGGGTTAATGGTGGCCCGCATTTCCATTTTGCCCTCGCCCACGTTGTAAACCGTATTGGAAAACCGCAGGACGTTATGCATGGTACCGATGCCTTCCACGCTGACGTCTGTCCGGTCAAACCGTAGGTCGCGCGGTGGCAGGGTCTTCAGGTTTGGATATAAAGCAACAACGGACGTCTGGAGTTTTGGTGTATACGCTGTTGTAAACAGCATGCTGGCACAGGCGCATAGAATGATGATGGCTTTGAGTCTTTTGAGAATGAAGGATTGCATTCTGACCACACTTTCTACCAAAAATGGTTGGTTGATGGAGTACCTGGAAATTTTCCGGGCAGGAAAATCTGTCAATAATTTAGACCCTATATGTCTGAATTATAAACAAGAAAACACAAAAGCAAACGCCTGTCAATGATAGTTTGTTACAAAAGCTAACAGCGCAGACTGCCCGACCTGACTGTGGCGGCGGGAGGCAGGCTGTGCGACGGGAATACGATACAATCGCCTTGTAACACATCGCTCTGCATCTTTATTTCTGGGATATGCTATGAAACGATTTATGAGTACTTCCATACTTTTGCTGTTACTCACTGGTTGCTTTGCCACATCACCCACGGAGGCGCCCATGCCCTCAACCTCTCAGCCTGAACCAACCATCCCGGCGCCCGTCCTGCTGGAACGCGGCATTAACTTTGGCAATATGCTGGAAGCTCCCAACGAGGGTGACTGGGGCCTGACCGTGCAGGAAGCATATTTTGACAATGTAAAAGAAGCAGGCTTCGACTTCGTCCGCCTGCCGGTCCGCTGGAATGCCCATGCTGCTATGGGCTATCCCTATACGATTGACCCGGCCTTCTTCGCCCGGGTGGACCAGGTTATTAGTTGGGCATTGGCCCGTGACCTGACCATTATTGTCAACCTCCATCACTACGAGGAACTCGCCACCGACCCGTGGAGTCACAAAGACCGCTTCCTCGGTCTGTGGCGGCAGATCGCCGACCATTACAAAGACGCGCCTGTAAAGGTCCTCTTTGAGTTATGCAACGAGCCCAACGGCGAACTCAACGCCGCCTTGTGGAATCAATACATGGCCGAAGCCCTCGCTGTGGTGCGTGAGACCAACCCCACGCGTGATGTGGTGATCGGCCCGGTCCAATGGAATGCGTATGACTGGCTCTCCACCCTTGACGTGCCGAATGATGAGCATCTCATTGTCACCTATCATTACTATCTGCCTTTTCAATTTACGCATCAAGGGGCTGAATGGATTGGTGATGAGTCGCAAAAATGGCTGGGTACAGAGTGGGGGAGCGCAGCCGAACAAGCCGAGATCACTGCTCATTTCAACGCTGTGGCAGACTGGTCAAAAAGGCATGGGAATGTTCGTATTCTACTGGGCGAGTTCGGTGCGTATTCGAAAGCGCCGCAAGAGTCACGCGTGCGTTGGACGGCGTTCGTCCGTGAGCAGGCAGAAGCTCACGGGTTTGCATGGGCTTATTGGGAATTTGGATCAGGTTTCGGGTTGTATGACCCGCAGGCACGGCAATGGAGGTCGGACCTGCTCAAGGCGCTGATCCGGTAAGTTTATGGGAGCATGTCTAAAAAACGTTTGAACTCCCGATTCAGCCACTCGAACGTCGGTGGATCGGGCGGCTGGTGATAGGGGTGTGTGAATTGTTGGATGGTGATGTGCTGAAAATGATTGCGCACGATCTCTTCGGTGAGCGCATAATGCAGGATGTCGTCATTGACTGACATGCCAAAATAGCAGGGATGCTCAAATGGTGCCCCTGCATATCGATATTCCATATGCAGGATCTCGTCCATAGTGTATGCGAACACGTCCAGCGTAGAGAGCGGCATGCGCAGGGCGTTTTTGTTTCGCAAGATGCGCCGGTCAATGTTGCCAAGTTTGCTGAGCGCCACAGTGAGCGGGCGTTCCAGGCTTGGTGCATTCATAATGCGATGAATGCCATGCAGGAGCTTGCTGTTCTGCATGGCTTTAATCGAAGCCTTGAACACCCATTGTCGTGACCGGGACCATTTCAAGGCGCGATGGCTCACACACGGGGAAAGGAGAATGATCTTATCAATCCGATCGCGTAATTGTTCAAGCGTGCGCATTGCCAGCAACCCCCCAAAAGAGAACCCCATTAGATTGAATTTTTCATACCCTAGTTCATCTGCAAATTGCCTGACCGTCTGTGGCACCAGGTGGCTTTGAAATTTCTCAGGGTAAGGCGTGGAGCCACCATGTCCTGGCAGTTCAAAGAAATAGCTGGTGAATCGCTGCCCCATGAACTGTGTCAGGGGCAACCATTGCCTGATCAACGACACTGTTGCCGGGACGATAATGAGCGGGGCACCGCTCCCTGCCTTCACATAATGTAGGCGGGTGTTCGGCAGGGCCATATCGCCATATGTGGCTGGTGGGGCAGTTAGACGTGCTTCAGCCATTCCAGCACACCCTGCCCGGCCCAACGCCCGGTGGAGAAACAGGCGGTCAGTAAATAACCGCCGGTTGGAGCCTCCCAATCGAGCATCTCACCGGCACAGAATACGCCAGGCAGGCTTTTCAACATCAAATGCTCATCCAATGCTTCGAAGGCCACACCGCCTGCGCTGCTGATGGCCTCGTCCAGTGGACGCGGCGCTGTTAGGGGCACTGGCAGGGCTTTGATCAAACCTGCAAGCCGTTCCGGGTTCGTAAAATCTTCCTTCGATACGAACTCGCGCAACAACCCCGCCTTTACGCCGAAAATCCCCAATGATTTTTCGAGATAACTCGCCAGTGAACGCGACCCACGCGGACGAGAAAGTTTGTCCTTCAGCCAATCCAGTGTGCGGTCGGGTTTCAGGTCCAAATGCATCACAGCCACGCCATTTGCCAGAAGCGCATCACGCATAGGCGCCGACACAGAATAGATCAGGCCGCCTTCCACGCCTTCTTTCGTGATAATGAACTCACCCTGCTGGCGGAGCTCTTCAAATGACAAAATCACAGACTTGACTGGCTGCCCGTCATACTTCTCGCGAAAGTGTTCGCTCCATGCCACATCGAACCCGCAATTCGCAGGACGTAACGCCTCCACCCTCACCCCGGCTTGCTTCAGCCACGGAACCCACTCTCCGCTCGAGCCGAGTCTGGCCCAACTCCCACCCCCGAGCGCCAGCACAACCGCCTCGGCTTTTAACTTCAATTCACCTGTGGGCGTTGAGAACTTCAATGCGCCATCTGGGTCCCACCCCAGCCACTTATGTCGCACATGCAAGGAAACTCCGGCCTCGCCCAGCCGCTTCAGCCAAGCCCGCAACAATGGGCTGGCTTTCATCCCCATTGGGAACACGCGGCCTGAGGTGCCGATAAAGGTCTGAATGCCCAGTCCATGCACCCAGGCACGCAGTTCATCCGCGCCGAAGCCCTTGAGCAATGGCTCGACCTGTGGGCGGCGTTTGCCGTAGCGTGCTACGAAAACATCGAACGGGTCAGAGTGCGTGATATTCAGCCCGCTTTTGCCTGCCATCAACAATTTGCGCCCCACCGAAGGCATGGCATCATACACATCCACCGGTATGCCGCGTGCGCTAATCACTTCCGCCGCCATCAAACCGGCCGGTCCGCCGCCAATCACTGCCACTGATTTTTCCATGATGTGATTATACGGACAAAACTCCCAAATCTGCGACCGGATATTAAACAAAAAGCCCGGTGCGTTGACCGCATCGGGCTTTCAGGTAGATTGGGCATCGTCGTTCATGACTTCTTCTCGATACCCATGTTGCTCAACTCATCGGAATTGGTGTTCGCAATGAGCACGTTCGCGCCGAAAATGACCGCGAACAGGAGCAAGCAGATGGAAACTGCGATAACGAACATAGGTGACTCCTTTCTGTATGCTTATTTAACCGCTGAACATCGAGATAGTTATATCCCCTAACAGTACTGAAATTACAGGGCTTTTCATCTCTGCAAAGGATAAGTTATAGACGCCAGGCCGGAAATTTTGTTCCCACAAGGCATACGTACTTTCACAATGAAGGTTTCTGTCTGATCTCTGGCTTGCTCAAGCTGAATTTGGTGCATGGCCGTTGACAAAAACAGTCTTTGCGATACAATACAGCCCGCAAGACGCAAGCCGAAGTGGCGGAATTGGCAGACGCGCTACGTTCAGGGCGTAGTGAGAGCAATCTCATAAGGGTTCAAGTCCCTTCTTCGGCACACGCGAACATGAACTCGCCTTCGGGCGGGTTTTTTGTTGCCAGAAGGTGGACTCAGCGGGGTGGAGGCTTGTGAGCGATGCGGCAGGCTTGGAGGGGTGGGAGGCGGGGTTTAATCCCATAAAACGCGGTATAATTAGAGTAAATCAGGCTAGTTCTTCATTAGTTAAGACGCGGAGTCACAGTTGACCGTCCCCCGTGTCTTTTTTATGTCAATAATCCACCTTGTAAAGGGTAAATCATGGTCGCAGAGAACATTCAAGCAGGCAATACCGGCAACGTTGAACATGTGGATATCGATGCGCAGGTGCGCTCGGCATTTCTCGATTACGCGATGAGTGTGATCGTGGCGCGGGCTCTGCCCGATGCCCGTGATGGGTTGAAGCCGGTACATCGCCGTATTTTGTATGCCATGCAGGAATTGGGGATCCGCTCGAACTCCTCGTATAAGAAATCAGCGCGTATCGTGGGTGAGGTGCTGGGTAAATATCACCCGCACGGCGATTCGGCAGTGTACGAATCCATGGCTCGTATGGCACAGGATTTTTCGATGCGCTACCTGCTGGTGGATGGCCAAGGCAACTTCGGTTCCGTGGATGGTGACGCACCGGCGGCGATGCGTTACACCGAGGCTCGTTTGCAAAAATTGGCCGAGGAGTTGCTGGCTGATCTGGATAAAGACACGGTCGATTTTGGGCCGAACTTCGATGACTCGCTTGAAGAGCCGCTGGTTCTGCCCTCCCGTGTCCCGAATATGCTGCTCAATGGCACTTCGGGCATTGCCGTGGGCATGGCCACGAACATCCCGCCGCATAACATGCGCGAGTTGACGAGCGCCATCATTTACTTGATCGATAATTACGAAAAAATGGACGATATCCCGCTGGAGGAGTTGATCAAGCGGGTGCCAGGACCGGACTTCCCGACTGGCGGCATTATCGTAGGGCGGGATGGCATCGAGTCGGCGTATGGGACGGGGCGCGGACGCCTGGTGGTGCGCGGCGTGGCGCACATTGAAGAGGGGCGGGGTGGCAAATCGGAGATCGTGATCACCGAGATACCCTACCAGGTGAACAAGGCCAGCCTGATCGAGCGCATTGCTGAACTGGTGCGTGATGATAAGATCGACCAGATCTCAGACCTGCGCGATGAATCAGACCAGCGTGGGATGAGCATCGTGATTGAGCTCAAGCGCGGCGCCCAACCCAAGAAAGTTTTGAACCAGCTTTATAAGTACACGGCCCTGCAATCCACTTTTGCGGTGCAGATGCTGGCCCTTGTGGATGGCGAACCGCGCACACTACCGCTCAAGCGGGCTTTGCAGATCTTTATCGAACACCGTCAGACGGTCATTGTCCGCCGTACGAATTTCGACCTGGCCAAGGCGCGAGCCCGTCTGCACATTTTGGACGGGTATCTGATCGCATTGAACAATCTGGATGCGGTCATCAAGACCATCCGCGAATCGCAGGATGCGGATACCGCCAGAGAGAACCTGATTAAACGCTTCAAGTTGAGCGACCTGCAGGCCCAAGCCATTTTGGATATGCAGTTACGCCGCCTGGCAGCCCTGGAGCGTTGGAAGATCGAAGAAGAGCATAAACAGGTCACTCAGCAGATCGCCTATCTCGAAGACCTGTTGGCGCATCCCAAGAAGATCCTGGCGTTGATCCAGGATGATATGCGCGAACTCGCCGATAAATATGGCGACGACCGCCGTACCAAGATTGCAGGCGAAGCCAAGGAAGAATTGCGCGAAGAAGACCTGGTGCAAGATGAGGCGGTGTTGATCAGCCTCACGGCGCGTGGCTATATTAAACGTGTAGCGGCTTCCGCCTTCCGTTCGCAGAGCCGGGGTGGGCGCGGGGTGACCGGTCATGCCACCAAGGATGAAGATGAGGTGGTGGCGCTCATCCCTGCGCGCAGTCTGAACACAATGTTGTTCTTCTCTGACAAAGGCAAGGTGTATAGCGAGCGGGTGTATCAGATCCCGGATGCCGACCGTACGGCCAAGGGCATACCATTGGTAAACATTCTTTCGGTCAGCGCCGAGGAGAAGATCACGGCCGCGATCGCCGTCTCGAGTTTTTCGTCTACTGGATATTGCATCATGGCCACCGTGCGCGGGCGGGCCAAGCGCGTGTCATTGGATGAATTCGCCTCAGTCCGCCCCTCGGGCCTGATCGCCATGAATTTGGATGATGGCGACCAATTGGGCTGGGCCCGCATCACCTCCGGCTCCGACGAGGTTATCTTCGTCACGGAAAACGGGCAGGCC